>JBNJHE010000007.1:0-43155 GCA_051748205.1 Bacteroidota bacterium
ACATTGAACATTGAACATTGAACATTGAACATTGAACATTGAACATTGAACATTGAACATTGAACATTGAACATTGAACATTAAATTTAGACAGATGAAGAATTATAAAGAATTGCTCAAAGGAATCAATACTCTGGTTTTTGACTACGACGGGGTCTTTACCGATGGCATTGTTTACATATTGGAGCAGGGAGAACTTTTAAGAACGGCCAATACCAAAGACGGATATGCAATTCAACTGGCTGTCAGGCATGGTTTTAATGTTGTAATTATTAGTGGAGGCAAGAATGCTGCCGTGGTTTCGCGTATGCGAAATCTGGGAGTGACGGAAACCTATGTCAATGTGAAAGACAAAAAAGCACATTTATTGAACTATATGCAACAGCATAAGCTAGAGAAAGAGCAGCTGCTGTATATGGGTGATGATATCCCTGATCTGGGGGCCATGAAAGAGGTTGTTTTGCCTTGCTGTCCTGATGATGCTGTGGAAGAGGTTAAAAGTATTTGTCATTATATTTCTGATAATAAAGGTGGACATGGAGCCGTTCGAGATATCATTGAACAAGTGTTGAAAGCTCAAAACTTATGGATGAGAGATGAATAAATCAATCAAGTTACCTTCTTTTCTGAACGTTATCGGGTGGTATGTTAAAATTCTCCGCCCAGTCAATCTGGTTATTATCGCCGCCACAGCTTTTTTAAGCTGGAAGGCCGTTATCGGAGGTGTCCTGGAGTCCTATAATATGAAGTTGTACATGGACTCATCTATGCTTTGGCTGCTAATATTATCCCTGGTTTTAATTGCGGCGGGCGGATATGTTATCAATGATTATTTTGATGTTGACATGGATAAAGTCAACAAGCCTGCAAAGCAAATTGTAGGGAGTAAAATAGCAGCACGAGTGGCCATTGTTTATTATGCATTGTTGACCACTGCCGGAGTTATTTGCGCTGTGATTGTTGCTATAAGCATTGGTAATTACCAGGTTGCTATGGTGCATTTGATTTTTGCCCTGGGACTGTGGTTTTATTCCGAGCAGCTGAAGTATCTCAAGTTTTGGGGTAACTTTTTTGTCAGCATCTCCACGGCATTCGTTGTTATCGTGATGTGGTTGTATGAGTTTTTTGCTATGGTTCAGCAAAGTGAATTTCTGATGCCTCAACAGTCAAAATTTATGAATTATATCGTTTTGGGGTATGCCGGTTTTGCATTTTTGTCAACCCTGGCGCGCGAAATGATCAAAGATCGTCAGGATGTGAAAGGCGACCTGCAGCACGGAGTTCGAAGCCTGGCTGTAACGATGAGTGATGCAGGGTTTAAGATTTTAATATATGGCTTATTGGGGCTTAACCTGGGTTTTCTGATTTTTGCCCAGTTGTTTTTATACCGGATACAGCTAAGTTTGATATCCTGGTATCTTTTGCTGCCTGAGTTTATGGTTGTGTATTTGATGTGGGTGTTGAGCCGGGCTCGCAATGAGCAGGACTACGGCAATATGAGCCTATATGCAAAGGCTTATATTCTGGCAGGGGTTGTGTCTATGCAGGTATTTTATATTAGTTGGTGATATGATGGATCCTTTTTTAGCAAAGAAAACAGGTCATAAAAATATAATCCTGGCTTCGCAGTCGCCCAGGCGTCATCATTTATTAAAAGCCCTGGGCCTGGACTTTAAAATTATGCCGCTGGCTGTTGATGAGCGTTATCCAGACCATCTGAAACGGGCAGAAATCCCGGTTTATCTGGCTGAGCTTAAGGCTGAGGCATTTCCAGATAACGAATTGACGGATAATGATTTGGTTTTGACTGCGGATACCATCGTCTGGCTGGATAATAAGGTGCTTTCCAAGCCTGCTGATCGTTCTGATGCGGTTCAGATTCTGCGGCAGCTATCTGGCCAAATGCATGAGGTCTACAGCGGCGTTTGTCTTAGGTCTCCTGGTAAAATCAAAAGCTTTTCTGCTTGCACCGAAGTCTTTTTTCGCGATCTGCAGGAAGATGAAATCGAGTATTATGTCGATACATATCGCCCTTTCGACAAGGCCGGAGCTTACGGAATTCAGGAGTGGATCGGATATATCGGGATTGAAAGAATCTCCGGTTCTTTTTATAATGTTATGGGACTGCCAATTCAAAAAGTGTATGAGGAGTTGTTACAATTTTAACTCCATGCTCAGCCCTACATTATGATTCCAGTATGCAGGCAACAAAGTAAGTGCTGTATGCCTGTTCTGCGCCACTACAAAACGCCCGATGCCATAACCCAGAGCAGCTCCGATAATTACATCACTGAGCCAGTGTTTACTTTCTGTTATCCTTGAAAGCCCCGTAATTGATGCTGTAGTATAGGCTAATAACGGCACCCATTTAGTATCCTGGTATTGTTGTGCAAAAACAGTGGCAATGGTAAATATTCCGGAAGTGTGGCCTGATGGAAACGATTGATATGCTGCTGATGAAGGATTTGGGTTGTTAAGGGAATAAGGAAAAAAATGCCACTGATCCACTTGGCTCACAAAGGGCCTTTGACGAGCAAAGGCTAGTTTTCCCAGATACGTGATGATCCCATTATGGATGTATGCTTCTGCAGCCATTAGTGCTGTTTTTCTTAGCTTTTTGTCTTGAAAAATCCAGCCCGAACCATACGCCAGCAGAGTGGCACTGCCTAAAATATAGGGGTCGCCAAAATGCGTGATCACCTGACTGGCCTGCCCCAAATTATGATGCTGATGAAAGTCGTGAAGGTGTTGATGTATCGGCTCATCAAAAATTATGGAGGTGGCAGTGACCATGGTTAAAGGGATGATCGTTTTCAAGGGATAATCCTTTATTGAAATGGTGTTTTGCCATAGTGTAGCATGATTTTTTATCGCGCCAGCAAAAATATTCGTTTCTGTTGTGTCCTGATTGTATCCACAACGTAACATAAGCAAAAAAGAAAGAATGAATAACAGAGTTCGCATAGTCCTGTCTAAAAAAACAAAAATACATCAAAAAATAATGACAAGAAAAAAGCCCTGCAACGAGGGCTTTATGGAATATTCTATGATTTATATTCTTGATTATAATGCCGATACCGGACATTATTACTGAATATATCTTAATCTTCTCTTCCGGGATATACCTTTAAAGCCTGTGCTAAGGTGTCCATGGCCTGTTTTAAATCTTCTACATTAAGGACATAGCTGATTCTAACTTCCTGACGTCCTGCTCCCGGGGTGGAGTAAAACCCTGTTGCCGGGGCCAGCATTACTGTCTGTTTTTGATAGTCGAAGTCTTCCAGTAGCCACTGGCAAAAGCGGTCGGCATTATCAATCGGAAGTTTGGCAACCACATAAAAAGCGCCCTTGGGTTCTGGACAGTAGGCGCCTTCCATTTGATTAATGCGCTCAACCACAATGTTGCGCCGGTCATAATATTCCTTCATGACCTTAACGAAATATTCATCAGGGGTTTTTAGTGCAGCTTCAGCAGCAACCTGACCAAATGACGGAGGACTTAAGCGGGCCTGTGCAAATTTCAGCGCTGTTTTCATCACTTCCTTGTTTCGGGAAACCATGCAGCCAATGCGGAATCCGCATGCACTGTATCGTTTGGAAACCGAATCGATCATGATAACGTGTTCGTCCAGTCCCTCCATCTCCATAACAGAATGATGCTTATGGCCGTCATAGGTGAACTCCCTGTAGACTTCGTCGGCGAAAAGAAATAAATCATGCTTTAAGACCAGTTCGCGTAGCGTTTCCAGCTCTTCTTTGCTGTAAAGATAACCTGTCGGGTTGTTGGGGTTACAGATCATGATGGCCTTTGTCTTTTTGGTCATGACCTTTTCAAAATCGGCAATCGGGGGCAGCGCAAAGCCGCTCTCAATAGAGGAGGGGATGGGCTTTACGTTTACTCCGGCGTTGGTGGCAAAGCCATTGTAGTTGGCGTAGAATGGTTCCGGGATGATTACTTCGTCGCCTTCATCCAGACAGGAATTCATGGCAAACAATATCGCTTCCGAAGCTCCCGCTCCTACAATGATATCATTGGCTGTTACATGAATGTTGTTGGCTTTGTAGTATTCGGCCAGCTTTTCACGGTAGGATAAATTCCCGGCAGAATGACTGTATGCTACAACTTGCTCGTTATATTCACGGATAGCATTCAAGGCAACTTCAGGGGTTTCTATATCCGGTTGTCCAATATTTAAGTGATAGACTTTATGTCCCCTTTTTTTCGCTTCTTCTGCAAACGGGACTAGCTTGCGAATAGGTGATTCAGGCATCTTTTGCCCTTTTTGTGATATCTTTGGCATAATATAGTGTGTTTATAAAAATTTGTTCCGGCGACATCCATATGTCACCGGAACAAAATTATGAAAATTCCTGATCATTTATTCTAAAACCAATGAAAAACTATAGCTTACTTTGGTTGATGCTGAAGGCGCAAGCCTATTGCGTTACTTTTCCTTTGATTTTCAAAATTACCGTGCCTTCCTCGGCATTGGTTCGAACGACTATTTGATTGTTGATTTTTCCCAGTTTGCTGCTGTCGTAGGTTACCTGTAACTGACTTGTCTCCCCCGGCATGATTGGGCTTTTGGGATAATCAGGTACAGTGCATCCACAGGAGGTTACTACCTTGGTTATGACCAGCGGTTGTTTGCCGGCATTTTTGAATTCGAACTGACAGGTAGCATCGCTGTATTGTTTGATGGTTCCGTAATCATATACTTCCTGCTCAAACTGTATGCTTGGGCCGCTGGGTGTTTCTGCTCTGTTTTGCCCAATGACCGTAAAGCTGGCCAGTAGCATCATTGTTAAAAAAACGATACGCTGCTTCATTGTTCTTTGTTTTTTTGTTAATCACTATGTAAACAAAAAATTGGCTTGTTAAGTTGCCTGCGGATTGTTAAATGTTCCTCAAAACGCAGCGGCAATTTGCCTGAATCTCTATTCAATATCCGATTTGTTTTTCTGAATGATATTCGGTTGCTCTTTTACTACCTTTCCTTTGATCTTTAGTACGATGGTGCCGTTTTTTGCATTTGACCGCACTGTTACCTGTTTATTAATCGGGCCAAGGCGACGAGTGTCATAGGTAACTTTAATTTTGCCCTTATCACCAGGCATAACTGGTTTCCGGGGCCATTTGGGAACCGTACATCCGCATGATGAACGAACGGTGGTCAGCGCTAAGGGCTGATCTCCTGTGTTGGTGAATTCAAAAGTACAGCTCCCATCGCTTTGGTGCTCAATGGTGCCGTAATCATGAACTTTCTTGTTGAATTTAATAGCAGGGCCAGGAGTGTCGCTGTCCTGAGCCTGGCTTAGCCCGCCTAATGCTATTATGAATGCGAGAGTTAATAGGATTTTATTCATGGCGCAATTGATTTGTTAAGTTGATTGTTTGTTATTTCACAAAGATAATTTATTCAAACTTAAAACAAAAATTATTCCATTTATTTTTATCAACCGGTAAGTTTGCTGTAATATAGGGAGAACGCTAAAAATCAGCAGTTTGGAAGAAGCTCCCTTCAGGGGATTTAGGGGTCTTAAGGCTTTTTAGACTAAACTTTTTTATGAATGATGCTGCTTAGCATTAGGTAATGTATCGATGAGGCAAAAAAAAACCGGCATTAAAGCCGGTTATATCAATAAGTAAGCGGGTACTTATGCTAATTTTCTGACAGCTTCCATCGCTTTTTGATAATTGGGTTCATCTCCGATTTCCGGGACATATTCCACATATTGTATTTGATCATTTTGGTCGATGATAACAATACCCCGGGCCAGAATTCTCATTTCTTCAATTAAAAAGCCATAGTTAAGACCGAAGTCCGTTTCTTTATGATCGGATAAGGTTTCTACATTATCAATGCCTTCGGCAGCGCAGAAGCGCTTTAAAGCAAAAGGCAGATCGACACTGATCGAAAGGACTGCTATATTATCATTCAGTTTGGTAGCCTCTTTGTTAAAGGTGCGTGTTTGGTTGGCGCAAACGGGAGTGTCAATAGAAGGCGCGATCGAGAGAATTTTTATTTTTCCTTCAAAGTCGGAAAGCTTTACTTCCTTCATATCGGAATTTACAAGGGTAAATTCTTTTGCTTTATCACCAACTTTGGCTGATTCCCCTAAAAGGGTAACAGGATTTCCACCAAAGGTTACTTTTTGTGCATTTCGTTCCATATTGTTTTTTTGTTATAATTTAGCAATGAATAGAACAAATGACATGACTGAATGTTGAGGTTTTTTTATTTTTTGCGGTCAAAAAATGGATTTTTACTTCCCGCGCTTAAGGGGATTCCATAGGCAATTTTTACAGCCTTATCGGGTAGACCAGCTTGCAGTGCTGCTTTTCCGGCTGTAAACATAATACGATTATCCACACGATGATCCATTGCCACGGATACAGCAGACCCCAGGGCAATGCCTAAATCTCCGGTATTGAAGGCACATGGAATATCAGGATGCCGGCGTTTCTCATCGCAGTTGGTAAAGCCACAGTATCCACATTCAGGAAGGTTTAACGGCTCAAAGCGAGTGCCTAGCAATACCATAACCTCTACCGATTGCAGGTTATGGCCGTCACGTTCAAAAAATGCGATGTCTTTTTCCTGCCCTGTCTTTAGCATTATTTCACCAAGCTTGCGAATTTCCTTTTCTGTTAGAATTGCGGTATACAAATGATCAATACCGCGGGTTTTAGGTGCTGTCCGTGCAGCCAGAACCATCAGCGATGCCACCTGAAACAGGCTGTCTTTGGCAAGTTCACGATCTGTAATCATAATGATTTTTGATGCTAATATAAAAAAAGGAGAAACCAAAAGTGCAAAAGTCTTTCGATTTCTCCCTGAAATAGTCTTGACAAGACACTAGTCTTCTGAATCATTTTCGGTCAGAAAGCGTTCAGCTTCAATGGCAGCCATGGATCCTGTCCCGGCTGCAGTAATTGCCTGCCGGAATGTTTTGTCCTGTATGTCTCCGGCTGCAAAGACACCGGGGATATTGGTTTTTGTTGAATCTGGCTTAGTAAGGACATAGCCTTGCTCATCCATATCCAACTGGCCTTTAAATAAGTCTGAATTGGGTTTGTGCCCAATGGCCACGAAAAAACCATCTATATCTAATTTCTTCTCTTCACCGGTTTTGGTGTTTTCAACAATTACTCCGGTAACTTTTTTATTGAATCCCATGGATTCTCCTACAATTTCTTTTACCACGCTGTTCCACACCAGCTCGATATTGTTCTTTTTAAAGACGCTTTTCTGCATGGCCTTGGAGGCACGCAGTTCATCACGGCGATGGATCAGATAGACTTTCTTGGCGAGGTTGGATAAATAAGAGGCTTCTTCGGCAGCAGTATCACCTCCGCCAACAACGGCAACATTGAGGCCTTTATAAAAGAATCCGTCGCAGGTAGCGCAGGCAGAAACGCCGGCCCCATTGTATTCCTGTTCCGATTCCAGCCCCAGCCATTTAGCCGAGGCTCCGGTAGCGATGATCACCGTGTCGGCCTCCAGTTCTTTCCCTTCGTCGGTTTTTGCCCGAAACGGCCGCTGCGATAAGTCGATCTCTACGATCATTCCCCATCGTACATCGGCGTCAAAACGCTCAGCTTGTGCCTTTAAGTCTTCCATCATTTCAGGGCCTTTTTTGCCTTCCGGATATCCGGGGAAATTATCGACATCCGTGGTGATGGTTAACTGTCCACCGGGTTGCATGCCCTGATACATGACTGGCTTTAAGTCGGCACGGGCAGCATAAATGGCTGCTGTATAACCGGCAGGGCCTGAGCCGATGATAAGACATCTTACATGTTCTTTTGATTCACTCATACGACCTTGTTTTATTTTTTTACAAAAGTAATATTTTTAGCTGACTGTAACAAAGTCATGCTTTCTGTTTGTCAGAATGTCAATAATTGAAAAACTAATAAATTCATTGACATAAATCAAAAATTAATATTACTTTTGCCGATACCAATTCGGGGTGTGGCGCAGCTGGTAGCGCACTTGTATGGGGTACAAGTGGTCGTTGGTTCGAGTCCAATCACCCCGACATAGAAAAACCGCAAACAACATTGTTGTCTGCGGTTTTTTCGATTCACCCCCGACCGGCCTCAACAATATTTTTAGAGCATATTTGTTTATTCTTTTAAATTTGCAGACTAAAATATGTTATCATAATGGTCAAACGTTTTTGTTTTCTTATCATAGTTTTTTTGTTCCTGTCAGAGTTTTTGGGTGCTCAGATTATGAATATTGAAAAGCTTCGTTTGGAAAGCGACAGTGGTTGGGTTGGAAAGGTCAAAGGATCGTATAACATAAATAAGAGCAGTAGTAAAGTCAAACAGCTGCAAACCAATGTGCATATTCAGTATGTAAAGGATGTTCATACCTTTTTAGTTTTATCCGATATCAGTTTTATTAAAGCGGGGGAGGAGAATTTTGAAAATAATGGCTCTCAGCACTTCCGTTATACCAGAAATATGACAGAATGGATGAGTTTAGAGGGATTTACTCAGTTTCAGTATAACCGGATTTTAAAAGTGGCGTTTCGAAACTTGTGGGGTGGAGGGGTTCGTTTTGAGGCTTTTGACAAAGATGAGTTCAAACTCTATCTGGGGAATATTATGATGTATGAACACGAACGTCTTGAAAACAAAGATACCGAAAACAGTTTGCGCTTAAGCTACTATATTAATACACAATTTGAATGGGATAAAATGGTGTCGCTGCAGTCGATTATTTATTTTCAGCCCAAGATGTTTAAGATGATTGATCACAAAGTGTTGTGGCAGTCTAATGTTGAGTTTAGTGTTTTAGACAATTTAAAGCTGGGGATACAGTACAATTGGATGAAGGACTCCCGTCCCCCGGATAATGTGCCTAAGGTTATTTATTCTTTGCGCAATACCGTCAGTTATTCGTTTTAACTTCCATTCTTTAGAAGAAATCACCCACCTGTGAGTCAAAATTTTTTGACATCGTTCGGTTCTGCCTCAAAGATTATAAAATCAAGGGTTAGATATCCTGGTAGTTTGAGCAAAAAAAAGCCGCTGTCTTTAAACAGCGGCTGTGGGTATTAAAGCAGAGGGTGCTTTATTTATCCTTGTCGTCATCAACTTCTTCAAAGTCGACATCCGTCACTTCATCATCATTTGATGCATTTTGTTGTTGCCCCTGATCTTGTTGTGTCTGCTCCTGGCTTTGCTGGTCAGCCGGGCCCTGCTGTTGTTGCTGGGCGTTATATATTTCCTGACTGGCTGCCTGCCATGCATTGTTTAGCTCTTCAGTGTATTTGTCAACATCCGCGATATTTTCACTTTTGTGCGCCTCGCGCAGGTTACTCATAGCTTCTTCAATGGGCTTTTTCTTTTCCTGCGGAACCTTGTCGCCAAATTCCTTAAGTTGTTTTTCGGTTTGGAAGATTAAGGCATCAGCTTTATTGAGTTTTTCAACTTTCTCTTTGGCTTTCTGGTCTTCTTCAGCATGAGCTTCTGCTTCCTGTTTCATTTTCTTGATTTCGTCATCCGAGAGCCCGGAGGTTGCTTCGATACGGATGTTTTGCTCTTTGCCGGTTCCTTTGTCTTTGGCAGAAACATTCAGGATACCATTAGCATCAATATCAAAAGAAACATCAATTTGAGGGACTCCCCGTGGAGCAGGTGGAATGCCGTCGAGGTGAAAGCGTCCGATGCTCTTATTCTGATTTGCCATAGGCCTTTCTCCCTGCAGCACATGGATTTCTACTGATGTTTGGTTGTCGGCTGCCGTGGAAAAGGTTTCCGATTTTTTGGTTGGTATCGTTGTGTTCGACTCGATTAGTTTTGTCATCACACCACCGTAGGTTTCTATTCCCAGCGACAATGGAGTTACATCCAGCAGTAAGACATCTTTGACATCACCGGTGAGTACACCACCCTGGATAGCAGCTCCAATAGCAACAACTTCGTCAGGGTTGACACCTTTGGAAGGTTTTTTCTTGAAGAAATCTTCCACGACTTTTTGAATAGCCGGAATCCGTGTCGACCCACCAACAAGAATGACTTCATCAATATCACTTTCAGTCATGCCACCATCTTTAAGCGCTTTCTTACAAGGCTCTATTGTACGTTGGATCAATTCATCCGTTAATTGTTCGAATTTTGAGCGGGTGAGTTTTTTCACCAGGTGCTTCGGTATGCCGTCAACAGGCATAATATACGGAAGATTGATTTCTGTTTCGGTAGCGCTGGAGAGTTCAACTTTGGCTTTTTCAGCAGCTTCTTTTAAGCGCTGCATAGCCATTGGGTCTTGTCTGAGGTCGATACCTTCGTCTTTTTTAAATTCTTCGGCCAGCCATTTGATGATTTCGTCGTCGAAGTCGTCACCACCGAGGTGGGTGTCACCGTTGGTTGATTTCACTTCAAAAACGCCATCGCCAAGTTCCAGGATCGAGATATCGAACGTACCTCCACCAAGGTCGAAGACCGCAATTTTGATGTCTTTATCACGTTTATCCAGGCCATAAGCCAGCGATGCAGCTGTAGGCTCGTTGATAATCCGCTTTACTTCCAGTCCGGCAATTTCACCGGCTTCCTTGGTAGCCTGACGCTGGGAGTCGCTGAAATATGCGGGTACTGTAATTACAGCCTCACTTACTTCTTGTCCAAGATAGTCTTCAGCTGTTTTTTTCATTTTTTGCAATGTCATTGCAGAGATTTCCTGAGGGCTGTACTGGCGGTCATCGATCTGTACACGTGGTACATCGTTGTCGCCTTTTACAACCTTATAGGGCATGCGGTTTACCTCTTTCTGCACACGATCCCAGGTCTCGCCCATAAAGCGCTTGATTGATGCTACCGTTTTATCAGGGTTTGTGATTGCCTGACGCTTCGCCGGGTCACCAACTTTTCGTTCATTGTTTTCCGTAAAGGCAACCATCGAAGGTGTTGTTCGTTTCCCTTCACTGTTGTTAATGACAACAGGCTCATTGCCTTCCATTACTGCTACACAAGAGTTCGTTGTGCCAAGGTCAATTCCTATGATTTTTCCCATGTTTTTATCCTTTTTATTTTGATTTGCTCGTTTATTTTCTCTTGATTGGTCAATGTTTATGCCAAATCAGTTGATTGTCGAGAGAAAATCAAAAGCAAAAGATAAAATTCTAAAAAACAGCATATTAGAAAAATTCCTGACAGGGCGTCATATTGTCAGGTTGCTTATGGAATGGGCTTGACAAAGTTTAGATGGCGCGTGTGGGAACCATCAACCAAACTATCCTGCGAGTCGGAGTTTAGCAAAAGCGTGCGCGTTTGATAATAGCGGCTGGCAAAAAGGCCGATTCCATTGGAGATATTCGAAAACTCAGGTCGCTCTTGTATAATGCTGTTGGAAGGTTCATTCACCTTCATATAGGTGTTGAAGTTGTCATTGGCAGCAGAAACAATATATTGTACGGAATCCAGAGTGCGTTCACTGGCATTGGTTTGTGGGATATTGTTTTCTAAAAAGATATAGAATTGTTCGCCAAAGACCTCCATGGACATTTCCTCTCCACCGTTTAAGGTGCTGGCTGTCCGGGAGGGGAAATTCCAGTTCAAGGTATGTTGTTCTGATGATCCATTATTGTAATAATTGGAATAAAAAATCCGGATGGACAGCTGATATAATCGTCCGTTTTTGGCGGTTCGCCAAATTACCTCTGCAGGGAATTTAGAGGTGTAGTTGACAAGGGTTTGTCCGGCCAGAGGCCGCTTAATCGACAGGTTGTGAATTAGGTTGGTCTCCGACTCAATGTATTTGTTGCGCTTTTTGTTGAATATCTCCAGGCGGTAAGTATAGTCTTCCGAAAGCTTAACCGAGGAGGCTGTGGTACGGTAGATCATTTGATCAGGATAACTGAAAACCCCGGAGTCGACATTATGAACCATCATGGTGTCTAAGGGGA
The DNA here is from genome assembly GCA_051748205.1 of Bacteroidota bacterium. Taxonomy (GTDB): domain Bacteria; phylum Bacteroidota; class Bacteroidia; order Bacteroidales; family PWNQ01; genus PWNQ01. The sequence continues at coordinate 11,920 of JBNJHE010000007.1, forward strand.
TTTCCCGTATCAGGTTGCTGCCTGAATATTCTTTGATCACGACGTCAAGATCATTGGGGTTATAGATGATGGAATCTAAATCCGAGGCCATGTGTATGGCGTTTCCTTCGCCCAGAAATGCTCTGTTGATACGGATGTAATGGATGTCATCCTCCTGGTTGAGCAAGCCATAAACAACGGGGATGTCTTGCCAGTCATCCAGCAGGTCAATCTCAGTTTCGCATTGGCTAAAGCTGACAAGCGCGAAAACGATGATGATGGTTTTTAATATGTTCGATCGCATGGACTATTATTTTTAAAGCACAAAGCTAAACAATATTTTTATCTGATAATATTTTTGATTTTATGAAGCATTATTCATAAAAAATTAGTTGTCATGTGGTTTTACCTGCATGTTAATGTTAAAGCCTGGCATGCAGGCAAGTATAGCTTTATGGCTATTTTTTATGCATATTGCTACTGAAGTAATAACTGGTAGAACCCTAATTTATTACTTATCTTTGTCGAATCCTATGTCTAATAAATAGTTTAAAGCGGGAGATAATATGTCAACATACAATACAGTGCCGCCACGCAAGATTACCACTCATGTTCTTCAGGAGATGAAGCTAAAAAACGAGAAGATATCCATGCTAACGGCCTATGATTTTTCGATGGCGAGGTTATTGGAGCAAGCAGGTATCGATGTTATATTAGTTGGGGATTCGGCATCAAATGTTATGGCAGGCTATACCACGACTTTACCCATTACTTTGGATATGATGATTTATCATGCTTCCTCGGTAATGCGTGCTGTTAAGCGAGCGCTCGTGGTGGTGGATATGCCATTTGGCACCTACCAGGGCAATTCGCGAGAGGCGATACAATCGGCAATACGCATCATGAAAGAATCGGGTGCCAATGCATTAAAGATAGAGGGCGGGACAGAAATCCTGGAGTCTGTTGAGCGGATTTTGTCAGCGGGGATACCGGTGATGGGGCATTTAGGCTTAACGCCACAGGCGATTCATAAGTTTGGTACTTATGTTGTTAGAGCCACACAGGAGGAGGAAGCGCAGAAGCTTGTTGAAGATGCTCATGCTTTGGCTGATGCTGGTTGCTTTGCTCTTGTGCTGGAAAAAATTCCTGCTAAACTGGCGGCTCGTGTGGCACGCGAAGTAAAAATTCCAATTATAGGTATTGGTGCCGGCGCTGATGTCGATGGACAGGTGCTTGTATTGCATGATATGCTTGGAATTACGCAAAAATTTTCTCCCCGGTTTTTGCGCCGGTATCATAATCTACAGGAAGAGATTATGGGATCTGTCAAGGCGTATATCCATGATGTCAAGTCGTTGGATTTTCCGAATGAAAGAGAACAGTATTGATTTATGCACGATAGCGAAGCTTTATCACAGCTTGATATTCTCTATGAAGACAATCACCTGATTGTGGTTAATAAACTACCTGGTGAGATTGTTCAGGGGGATAAAACAGGAGATACACCCCTTAGTGAAAAGATCAAAGCTTATCTGAAAGAAAAGTACAATAAGCCGGGCAATGTTTTTGTCGGGGTAGTGCATCGTTTAGACCGTCCGGTTAGTGGTGCTGTAATTTTTGCCCGCACTTCCAAGGCGCTGGCACGAATGAACGAGCTGATCAAAAAGCGAGAAGTCATCAAGCGGTATTGGGCTGTAGTCAATGATATGCCAGAGCCTACTTCCGGCTCCCTGGTGCATTTTCTGAAAAAAAATCAAAAGAAAAACAAATCGTTTGCTGTATCAGAACAGGAAAAGGGAGCTTTAAGAGCCGAGTTGGATTATCGTTTTCTTGCGGCCTCGAAATCATACAGTCTGCTCGAAATCACCTTGCATACGGGGCGTCATCATCAAATCAGGGTTCAGCTGTCTGCCATAAAAGCGCCCATTAAAGGTGATGTTAAGTATGGCTTTAAACGCTTAAACCAAAACGGCAGAATGATTCATCTGCATGCCCGTCATCTGGAGTTTACGCATCCGGTGAAAAAGACACCGCTTATTATCAAAGCAGATCCTCCTGAAGATAAGTTATGGCAGGTTTTTGCTGATATCATGAGGCTAAAGGAAAATGAAAAGCAAAAAAAGGATGACTAATCAAAGCCATCCTTTTTTATTTGCCAGCAGTTTTTCTGACATAATTATTTCTCGATGCGGATGCGGGCATCCACAGCCACAACATGTTTTTGTGTTCCCAGCAATGGGTTAAGGTCCATTTCCTGTATCTCTGGTGCTGCTTTAAGCAGGGCAGAAACACGGGAGACGGTATCAGCGAAATAATTCTGGTTGACACCTTCTTCGCCGCGCACACCTTCGATGAGTTTGTAGCTCTTTAACTTTTTAATCAACGCCAAAGCTTCTTCTTTGCTTACTGGTGCAATGGCTTGCTGGACATCCTTCATTACTTCAATAAAAATACCACCAAGGCCAAAGAGGACCATATGCCCAAAGCCAGGCTCGAAGTTAGCTCCGGTAAACAGCTCTGTTCCTTTTAGCATTGGCTGCATCAGAATTGCGGTTGTGTCTTTGATTTGCATCATCCGGTCAAACTCTTTTTCAACAGTAGCAGCATCAGTGACATTTAAAACAACGCCACCCACGTCGGATTTATGGACCGGCCCAACCACTTTCATTACGATAGGGAAGCCCAGGGTTGTGGCTTTTTCAACAGCCTCTTGTTTTGTTTGTGCTACCGCTTCTCCGGCACGTGGAATGCCTGCAGCATCAAGTAGCTGCTGTACTGTTTCCGGTGACAGATAGCCATTATCGGAATCGTTAATCAGCTTTCTGATGGTAGTGTGATCTACCTCTGGTATGTCGGAATTTTCTGGCACCGGGCCGGGTGTGTTGTACACCAAACTGAGCGCACGACCAAGGTTTACTTCATCAGGGAAGTTCACATGACCTTTACTTAAAAATTCATTGGTTTCTTCCCTGGCCATTAAAGTAGAAGGAAGAACCGGGAAGATAGGTTTGTTGGCAGACTTAATCTTTTCATCAAGCACACGATAGGCATCAAAGATAGGCACCAGGCCGGGTGTGCCAAAAATAACGACCATGCCGTCGATATGGTCAAAGTCTTTATCCATTGCTTCGATGATCAGACCTAGTTGTTCAGCTGTTCCTGTGGCCAGAAAATCAATAGGATTAGCTACTGATGATCCGGGGAAGAGCTGTTCTTTAAGCTGCTCAGCCTTTGGTCCTTCTATGGGAGGCACTTCCAGGCCGCCATTCGAAAGTGCGTCGGTAAGCATTACTGCCGGGCCGCCGGCATGGGTTATTATCGCTATATTTTTCCCCTGCAATCTGGGGTGCATAAACACAGAGCCTACATTAATAAGCTCCTCACGACCATAGCAGCGGACAATTCCTGCTTTCCTGAACAGGGCATCAACAGCGGCATCAGAGCTGGCTAAAGCGCCGGTGTGTGACGAGGCGGCACGACTGCCTGCATCGGAAGCCCCGGCCTTTACTGCTGCTATCCGGCAGCCTTTGCGGATTAAACTGGAGGCATGCTTTAGCAGCATCTGGGGCTTGTCGATGTTTTCAATATACAAGAGCTTTACTTTGGCGTCTGTGTCCGCGTCAAAGTTCTCGTCCATATGCTTGAGGACTTCCTCTACACCCATCTGGGCGCTGTTGCCTACCGAATATACACTGGCAAACTTCAACCCTTTGGGGATGCCCGATTCTAAAATAAATACAGCCGTAGCTCCCGAACCTGAAATAAAATCGACACCATCAGAGTCTAACTCCGGAATGGGCTGTGTGAAAATACTGTGATGATGAGGTGTGAGAACACCGACACAGTTGGGGCCAATCAAGGCTCCATTTACTTTGTTGATCTGGTTGACAATGTCTTGTTCCAAAACAGCTCCTTCTTCACTCTCTTCACTATAACCCGCAGATAAAATAATGAATGCTTTGGTGTTTTTCTCCTCCGTCAGCGTTTTTACAACAGCAAAGGTGTGCTTTGCCGCAATGGCTATGATCGCTAAATCGACCTGGGGTAAGTCGTTGATGTCTTTGTAGCTCTTTATTCCCTGTACCTCATCCATTTTTGGATTCATTACATACAGCTTGCCCTGATAGTCGCCGTCGATGATGTTTTTTAATACTTTGCCTCCGGGCTTGTGAATGTCATTCGACCCGCCGACAACTACGATACTTCCTGGATTTGTTAACTGTTGATTTATCATGTGTTTCGTTTTTTTCGATTGGATTGCTAAAGTATAAAAATTGCCAGACATTAAACGCCCTGGCCACTGTCAAGATGAAAAAAAATTGTTTTACTGTGCGAAAGTTTCCCGTAATGCTCCTTCAATCTTTGGAAAGTATTGCTGGCCTATGCTGTAAACAGTAATCTGACAGTTTAGTGTATCTTTATTTTCTGAGCTTATCTTTATGATGGGGTCTTTTTTTAGCGACACCCAGGGAAGAGATATAATAAAAGCTTTAAGGTCATCCGGCTTGGTGGTAGCCCAATCTTCCTGTTTGATCTCCAACAAAAAAGTGTGGCTGAGGATTTTTTCAGCCGGATGAGAGCGAATGATTTCCTTTCTGATAATCAGAGAGTAGGGCAGGTAGATGCTTTTGCCTTTTTCCGTTTCCAGAACCAGGTTTCTCATCCTTAAGGCTGTGATTTTTCCATGATATCCCTGTATGTCTACAATATCATGAATATTGATGTCTTTGTTGGATTTTAGAATAATCCCTGCCATGATATCCTGAAGCGAATACCTGGCAAACCAAATAAATAGCAATAATAAAATCAGGCCGGCAAGAATGGCGAAAATAAGGTTGTGAGCAAGGAGATAATTAAAACCCCATATCAAAAAAGCCAGCCAGATGAAAAATTCTGCTACAGGGATTAATTTGCTTGCCCGCTTTTTGCTTTTATCTTTTGCCGGAATTAAAGGGATCAAAAAATTTGCCATCCGGAAAGTAGCAAAAATTACTGCAGCAATTGCAACAGTAATATAAACAGCTGTTTGTGATAATTGTAAGTTTAATTCCTCCAGCATGATTAAATGATTTTCATTTCCATTAGTTTGCTTATTAAGTGGGGATATATTGTTGGGTTTATTTCATAAATATCCTGTCCCGATTGTTGAAGGATTCCTGCCATAGTGAAAGTGTTAAGTTGGTTCATGGCTTCGTCTTTGCTGATATGCATCAGTCTGGCGAGTTTATCCCTGTTGACCTGTCGATGCAACAGGATTTGAACAATACTCAAATACCAATCGGGTTCCAGGTTTCCAAGGCATGAGGTATCCGGTATTATGGGTTCTCTGATTTGTAGTTTCCCCTGCTCATAACGTTCGATATGGTGGATCCACATGCGCAAAGCTATACCTACATTGCCTTTCGACAAGGAAAAGTATTTTGAAAACATGCGTGTCTCAGTCCATAATTTTAGTTGATCTTCCGGGTGGTTTTTGTAAGTAAATGTCAGGTTGCCGGAACGATGCCGGATCATAATCGCTTCGCGGATATCCTTTGCGCTCATCGGCTCGCAATGGATATGGCTTAGGAAATTATGCTCTATCTGGTGCTGACGGTTGATCAAATCAAACGACTGTTCCTGTGTGGTTATTATGAATAGATGCTGTTTGGAGTATCGCTTGATTATATTCATTATCAGGCGGATAATTTGCATGCCATGACTGGAATTCTCCCACCATAGTTCAATATCTTCAAAAACAATCACAGCGTTGGAGGGCAGGTCGCTAAAGATATCGTCGTACTCTCCGTTTTTTTCTGTAGCCTGTATCAATGCATTTTTAAAATGATTTCGTTCTACAGAGCCTGCCTGAGGCGGAGTTATCTGAATGATATTGCTTTTGTATTGCAGTTTATTAAGGATATATTGTGTGAGGAAGGTTTTGCCGGAATATCGTTCGCCTGTGATTAGCAAGCCCCCTTTGTAGCCATATTGATAGCGCTTTAGGGCTTGAGCGGCAATCGCGAGCTCTTTTTCCCGTCCCACACGGAAATCCATCAAATAATTATGCCTGCGTAAGAATAACTGCCGGTAATAAAACGGTAAGCTACTCAAAAGCCCGGGCGTAGTAGTGAGTTTTTCAATAAGCAGGAGCAGGTCTTCAATCGTTGTTGTTGAAGGCCTGGTTTGATAGCTGTTTTGTGTTACTTTTAACAGGCTGGTTCGCTGCCTGTAATATAAATAACTCATGCTTTCCACCACGCTTTTCCAGTACTGATGCACTACTTGTTTCACCTGCTCTCCCGGGTTCTTCTGTTCTGTGGGTAGAATATACTGCTTAGAATGAAAAGCCCTGTGCCTGAAGATAGAGAACTGCAGGCTGTTTAAAAATGAATTGGCACGTTCACGCAACTGTATTAGCGTTTCATGATGAAGATAGGTTGTCTGATCTACTGTTTCTTTTATCTTTTTATTTTGTTGGTATATGAAGTTCGACATGTCCTTTTCTGACATTGTCGATTTCTCAGTTAAAGTAAAATCAAGCAATCTGACTTGTTCCCGGATGCTTTTATTGTGTTTGTTTATTTGTTCCGGTACCTCCTTACTGAGCTTTTGTAAAGGCGCTATGAGCTCATTTTGAATGATGTAGTCTAAAAAACGACTAACTGACAGTTTGACGGTTTCTATATTGTAATATTGACGGTCATTAAATTCATTGAAACTGTCTTCATTCATCAAAATAATATTGTTGGGAAATAAACTGGATCCCAACCGAATCCTTTTGCGTGCTGATTCAAAAACAGCATCAAAAAAACGAGTATAAGCACTTGCTTCGTCAAAATTCGTTAATTCAGAGAGGTTTATGCTGGCTTTTGGCTTATGCAGTAACAAATCATTGACCTGATCTAAAAGATTTTGTTGCTGTTTTTTTATCTGTTTGTTGAATTTAGAATCCGTTTCATGGCTGATATCATTGAATATCATTTGAATTCTTGAGCCAAAGGTGAGCAGGTAGGTCTCCAGTATAGCAGAATTAAGAAAAAGCGTTTGGTTTTTGTGCCATTTGTCCGGGATTCCTGCTATCCATTTGCTTGATTTGTAGAGGCGTTTTTGCTGTTTTAGTTCTTTTTTATGTTTTGATGGCTGAGGTTTTAGATAATCCAGATCAAGGGCCAGGCGGTTTAGGTCACCCAATATTATTTTATGTGTTTCAGGAATAAGGTTTTCTATCGACTTCTGTTGCGTCCTGCCCAGTTGATCAATGTGATTCAGGGTGTCCTCCAGCAATTGTTGCCGTAAATTTTTGTTTGTGTACTTTTCTGCAAATTCGCGCTGAACTAAACCATCTATACTACTTTCAATTTTTTCAATGCTTTTCTGTAACTCAACAACAAGTTGCCCACTAATGATGCCCCAGTTTTCAAGTAATAGATTTATGGCCTTGTTTGTACTTAGTGGAAAATATTGCTGTAGCAATGATCGGAAGTTCACAGTAAAAGTGACTTCATTGCTGTGGAGTGCATGCAGGTTTTTTTTACGAGCCTTTAAAAGCTTCGTTTGCCAGGAGTCTGATTTATGAATTTTTAATTCTTCTTTTTTAACTTTAATGGCGACACGGCGGGGCTGATGATTGACGATTTTTATTGTTTCCTCCAACAAAAAGGCCATATTTTCGGAAATCAGATCGCGCTGATGATTTAGTTGCTGATCGCGGTAATGCATTAGTTCATTGCCGATGGTGCTGAGCGTATTTTGTTTGATCTTCAGTAGCTGTCTGGCTCGATCAAAGCGCGAAGTATCCGGCGGTATTTGCTCTACTTTAGCTGCTGCTTCCTTCAGACTGTCCTTTATATGTGTTAATATTTCCTGATCTTGTTCCTGCAGCTTGAGCAATCCATAAGTTTTTATGCGGTGGACTGATTCAATTATTTGGTCTTTAAAGCTTTGTAGTTGTGAGGCCAGTTCTTTGCCTGCTGGTAAATTTAATTCGGGTATATCACTGGAGCTCTCAACAACACTGGCTATCTGATTTGATAGGCGGGTGTTTTCACTTAGCTTTATCTTACTGTTGATTTCCAGTGGTTTTATACTTGGAGCGGCTCCTACCAGTATGACATTACTTAGTGAAATGCACAAATCATTGATATTGTCAATATATTCTTGTGCATTACCATTTTTAAAAACGGGCAACCCCATAAACACCAGATCGGAACTGGCCGATTCTATACGGACAATTTCAAACAGTGATTTGTTTTCTATTTCGTTGTTGATAATTTTGACCTGAGCTTTGATGCGGAGTTGCTCGATAATTTCAGTGGTTTCCTTAAATATTAATTCCCTTTGACTGTTTTCCTGATTGATGATCATTAAGCGTATTGCAGCATTCTGCCATTTTTCGGACAACCACAAAAACTTTACAAGCTTGATCGCCAGGTGGCTATTACTGGCGCCGCCACGCCACCAGATGTCTATCGTTTTGCGATCGTTGAATCCTTTTGCTCTGTCATAATCCATCAGCAGGATATTCATATCCATCTGCTGCAAGGTGTTGATCATTTGCACAAAGCGGGCCGGATTTTTGGAATGCCTGGCCCAGCCCATCAGGATGGTATTAGGTTCAACACCGGCAAAGCCATAATTGCGGGCGATGCTTTCGATACTTTCATAAACATTATGCGAGAGCTGTCTTCTGGAGAAAACCCCCTGTTTATTTATGTTATCCTGTTGCTTATTTTGCTGATGTTTGCTGGTGTTTTCTTCTTGTTTGGATGATATTTCAATCAGATCGAAGTTGGAAATCAAGCCATGTTTCCCGACTAAGGTTTTGCCAAATTCAATAAGATGAGGGCGTGTGTGGTTGCCTCCGCTAAAGAGGATGATATTGGGGCGCCAGTTGCGCTCTTCCAGCCCTTTGCGATCTAAATGATGCAAGGAGGAGCGCACCAGCGAAGACCACACACTTTGCCATACATCCCCCAGGTCTAATTGTAGCTCACGGCGCTTTAAAATAAAGTAGATGCCTCCCATGATCACTAATGACATAATCATGGCTAAAGGATTCATCTGAAACATAATGCCAAAGGTGGCTATAACGCCCATGATGCCCAGCCATTGCGGAACGCGCAGTGATGGAAGAAAGTCGGAGCTGGCCCAGCTCTCCAAAACATAAGCCAGATTAATGAAGCCGTAGGATGTTAAGTAAAACATTGTTACCAGAGCGGCGATGGCATTTAAGTCGCCGATCAAAATACCGGCTTCTGCAATCAGAAACGTGGCAATAATGGCCTGCCGGGGTTCATTGTTTTTCCCATGCCCTTTGGCCAGAAAGGAAGGCAGAATTTTGTCGATGGCAATGGCCTGCATAATCCTTGGGCCTCCCAGGATGCCTCCTAATGCCGAGGATAGCGTAGCCCCCCATATACCTGCGATAACAAGGCCGCCTATCCAGGCCGAATGCATCAGGAAGTTGTTGTCGGTTAGCAGTATGCTTCGTGGCATAAAAAAGGCCATGACCAATACCAGTGAGATATAAATGACTAAGCCTGTCAGAATGGCTCCTATTGTCCCTTTGGGGATGTCAACTTTGGGGTTGCGTAAATCTCCCGACATGGCAACGCCTGCTGTAAAGCCGGTTACGGCAGGGAAAAAGACAGCGAATACAGCCGCCATCGGTAGCGAATCCCGCGCCGGAAGCATCAAAACAGTCTCCGGGTTTGAGGCCGGCTGCCATAAAAAACCCACAAATATTGAAATCAGGGATAAGGCGATAGCTCCTAAAATCAGATATTGGGTTTTGATTACCACGGACGTGGATATCAAGCCCAAAATAGTCAGAACAACCAGCACTATGGTTCCTGTCAATCGGATATCATTCAGGCTTGTCCCCAGGTTGAAAAACTCCCGTATGGGCTCAATGCCAAGGAAATTCTCTGTAAATCCAACAATATATAATGAAATCCCCATGGCTGTAGCAATAAATAAAGCCAGCCCGATAGCCCCGCCCATCGGTAGTCCCAGGCTACGCGAGAGCATATAATATATGCCTCCCTTTTTTACTTGCTTGTCCGTGGCAATGGATGATATGCTTAGGCCTGTGGTGATGCTTACAACATGGGCTAAAACAATGATCAGAAGTGTTCCTATTAATCCGGCCTGGCCTACGACCCAACCCAGACGCATATACATGATTACCCCAAGTATCGTTAATATTGATGGGGTAAATACTCCTGAAAATGCTCCGAATTTTTTACGCTCTATCATAAATATCTTCTTCAGCTTATCAACACCATAAAAAGTGGAGTGTGTAATTTATTTACAATTCAGTGGTTTTATCTTTGGGGGTATCTTTTTTCTTTTTCGAGGGAAATAATGAGATTAATAGCCCAACGATAATGCCAATGAAAAATGAGCTAAAGAGCAAAAGAATCAAGGATGTGCTTGTTTCCCATCCAAAAAACTGAAATAGAACTTCCTTGCTGTTTTGTACCGTAACGATAACAATTACCGTTAGTAGGACAATGATGGTGATGATCGAAAATGTTTTTTTCATTGCTAAGTATGTTTTATTAACGATTGCAAATATGGCTAAAGTCACAAATATCGCATATTTTTTTGTCTTCTGTTTGCGAAAAAGGAATCAGCGGATTCAACAAATCCTCTACCGATAGGGTTAGTGCTTTTTCAAATTGCATTCTTACATCCTGATTGATTCCCTGATTCTTGTTATGCTTAAAAAACAAAGCTGGATGGGAGGGTTTTGCCAGTGCAATGATTCCGGCATCTTTAGTGTCCTGATTATTGTTAACGCGGCTGTAAACCCAGTCGTAAAACAAGACTTGAATAGCTTCCCCTGACTTAAGGCCGGCAAGTGTATCCCATTGCTGTGTCTGTGTCAGGGCATCAGGTTTTACATTACCTGTTTTATAATCGATAATGCGGATTTTACCATCTACCTCATCAATTCTGTCGGCAAAGCCTTTAAAGGCAATGTCCAGGCCATTAATAACCTGGTGTGTTTTATATTCTTTTTCTACTTCAAGAATTTTTACTTTGTGCTGTTTTAAAAATTCTTGTTCATTCGTAATAAAACGGTTTAAGAAATTTGTTGCCAGTTCAACCATAAGCCTGTTGCGCCCACTTTTAAGCTGTGCTTCGGAATACTCTACAGGCAGGTTTTGAATAAATAGTTGTTGCATATCAAGCTTATCCAGGTGCTCTGGTTTAAGGAAGTAGGGCCCGCCATACTGTTCAGGGTTATATAGGTTTTCCAATACCTGGTGTACAGCATTGCCAAAGATATTCATCGGAATGGTTTCTTCCACGTCATCCGGTTTGCGCAGGCCAAGGATATAACGGAAGTAGTATTGCAGGCTGCAGCGGGTTAATGTCCTTAAGCCTGAAGCCGATAATCCCTTATTGCTGTTTTGCGATATTTGTGTTTGTATGTCTTTTAATATTTGCGCGTCTTTTTCTATGGTGATGTTTCGTTCCTGTGCTTTTGCTTCCTGAGGGCTGAGGATTGTTTCGCAAATACATATTTGCGGATTGTATTGATTTAACTCTTGTAAAAGCTGATGGACAAAGCGGCTTTTTTCATTTCCTCCTAAAGTGGTAGTTTCGGTGTTGTAAAGCAGGTATGTATGTTGTGAGCGTTGGAGTAGCCGGTAAAAATGATAGGCATAAATGCTGTCATTGTCTGCATATGTCGGTAGATGGAACTTTTTGCGGATATCAAAAGGGATTAATGAATTCTGAGATTTTCCGGCTGGCAAAGCTCCTTCGTTTACCGAGGTGATGATGACATATTTGAAGTCCAGTGCTCTGCTTTCCAGCATTCCCATTAGCTGAACCCCCTTACGTGGGTTGCCGGCAAAAGGCATGCGGTCGGACAGGACAGATTTTACCATGATTTTTTCCAAATGCTTGAAGTTCTGGACTACTTCATTCAGGTGTTCTGCTTGTTGGATGTCCAGCAGGCGGTCTGCAATCATTGTTGCCGCATATTGTTCCATGGTTTCTGCCTTGCTGCCTGCCTTATGCTTTTGCAGCTCATGCATTAAGTCGATAAGGCCCTGTAAAATCTGGTCTGGCTTTTTTTCCTGACCCAAAAAACGAATCAAGGTGGCAGGGAGTAAATCTTTAACTTCTTCTGGTGAAAAGAAGATTTTTTTGGCCCCAAGCAATGCTTCTTTTAGCTTTTCTTTATGGTTGGTAAGAAAACGGATGACTGGCTGATTAATGATCTCTATGAGCTCATTAATATGGAATGATTTCCTTTGGAAACGGTGTTGGTCGCGGAGGATTTTCAGTATTAACTGTATGAGATTTGATGTCGCCGTATATCGTACCGGAAACCCCATGGTGACATTGACCTGTTTGATGTTTTCCGGAATACTGTTCATTACAGGAAACAGGAGCTTCTCATCAGCCAAAACAATGGCAATATCTTCTTCTTTAATGTCTTCTTTTGTTGTTAGTTGATGTAGTATTTCACCAACCTGCCGCGCCTGTCCAATATTGCCTGGAATACCATAAATGTTAATGCCGGCAGTTTTTTCTTTGTAATAATTAAAGTTCCATTGAAAGCCTTCGTGTACAGCGTTTTTTCTTAAGAAATTTCCGGCTTCATGGGATGTGTTTCCGGTATAATAGTGATCAGTATCATATAGTTCAGTTACTTTTCCATGTTTTTTCAAAAGCCCGATCAGTTCTTTTTCCGCCTGTGTGAGCGCATAAAAGCCGGCAAAAACAAAGTGCTGCCAGCGGCTTTGATTCAGTAAGATACCGGAATCATAGAGGGCTCTCATAGCCATTCCGGAATAGGCCTTTTTGTCAGCTAATAAGTTTTTGCGTAGCTCCTGATAATAAAGAGACAGGTTTTGAAAAAACCTGACATAACGTTTTTGATATTCGGATAACTCTTTTTGATCCGGACGCCATGATTCTATGGCTTTTGCCTCGCTTAGAAAATGAAACAGCTCGTGTGCATCAGCAAGATTTTCGTCTATGGCATTAAAATCCTGGAGCATAATGTTACCCCATCCAATAAAATCTTCGAGGCCCTCAGGGTCCTTTTGTATGGAGGTGTGAATTTTGTATAACTCAATCAATAAGCTTGTCGGGTCTGCTTTAGCATAACCTGATGCATAGAAGATGAAATCTTCAATGGCAAAAATTTCAGGTAGCCAAACAGTTTGACGATCATTGATATTTTTAAACTCCTCTTTTAGATAGGCTACTGCTCTGCGGCTGGGTAATAAGATAGCCATCTGCCCAAGCTGTGTCGGGTGATTATGAAGAATTTCTTTCGCAACATGATGTAAAAATGTTTTCACTGCACAGTTTTTTTGGATAGCCAAAGCTAATGTTTTTTTTAGATTTTATAGCCATAAGTAATGAAATATTCCTTTACCTTCGTATTCATCATGTAAATTGAGGGCATCGAATTTTCAGAAATAACTTGCATTAGTAATACTGATTGTTTTATTTTAGTGAAAAAATGCACAAACATAATAGCACAAGTGTTTGATGAGTCTGTTCGCAAAAAGTCGAATTTGATTTTCAACGGATTTATATCCCTGGTCTTAAGGTATGAGTCTACTGATAATCAGTTGCCATTTAGGTGCTGGTAAACTTGATTTCAGCTGTGAGAAATTTTTGTGTTTTTTTTGTATTGTTGAATTTAAGTAAAGCTTTATTATGCGAAAAAAGTATCGCAAAAGTCAGAAATCAGAGCTGACAAAGAGCGAATTGAAGGAACGTGTAAAGGAATTGCGTTGTCTTTATCAATTAAGTCAGTTAATGGATGATTCAGCCATAGAGGGCAAGGATTTTTTACAGCAAGCCATAAATCTTATTCCTGAGGCATTGCGATATCCATCTCAAGTCTCTGCCTGTATTTCTATCGGGTCCGAAGAATATAAGACAAAGAAATACAGCGAGACCAGTGTTATGATTTCTGCTTCACTGTTTAGTGAGGATTCTGAGGCCGGAGAAATCAGAGTGTATGGTAAACCTCAAAAAACGCCATCATCGGATTTTTTTCTGGAAGAGGAGCAGTCCTTGTTGAATACTTTTGCCCGGAATCTGGGGAACTATATACAGCGTAAGGATGCCGAAAAAGCTGTTTGGGAAAGCCGGGAGAATTTATTAATTACGTTGAACTCGATCGGCGACGCCGTGATAGCAACTGATCACAAGGGAAAAGTGGTGCAGATGAATCCGGTGGCAGAGCAGTTGACCGGCTACAAATTTGAGGAAGTAAGCCGGAGGATGGTTTCTGATGTTATGCACATTTTTGACGAAACCAGCGGTGATATCGTTGAAAATCCTGTTTTTGATGTGCTCAGGAAAGGTAAGGTTATAGCCATGTCTAATCATGTCGTGTTATTTTCAAAGCATAGAGTGAAGTATTTTATTGCGGACTCTGCTGCTCCTATGCGGAATCAGGACGGTACGATTATTGGCGTTGTGATTGTCTTTCGTGATGTCTCAAACCATATGAAGGCAGAACAAGAGTTGAAGCACTCCTATGATCTGCTGAATTATGTGATTGCAAATGCCAATGGATCAGTGGCTGTTCACGACCGTGATTTAAACTATGTCTATGTCAGTAAACAGTATTTAAAGGAATACCAGGTGGAAGAACAAGACATTATCGGGAAGCATCATTATGAGGTCTTTCCTGATTTGCCCCGTAAATGGCGCAAGGCCCACCAGAAAGCACTGCAAGGAGAAAGTACTTTTGCTGATCAAGACCCTATTTATCATGATGATGGAACTGTAGAATGGACCAAATGGCATTGCATCCCCTGGTATGATTCAAAAGGTATTATTGGGGGTATTATCGTTTATACAGAAATGATAACGGATCTGGTTAAAGCAAAGCAAGAACTACAACTTAGTGAAGAGAACTACAGAATCTTGATAGAAAACCAGACAGATTATATTGTAAAAATTGATGCAAAGGGGACTATCAACTTTGTCAGTCCGTCATTTTGCGATTTGTTTAATCAAACTGAAGACGAACTCCTGGGTCAATCTATTTCGCAGGTATTCGGCCAGCCAGCCTATCATAATTCAGAAATAGTAAACATGCTTGCTGCTGCTCCACACAAAGCAAATATTGTAGAGCAGGTAAAAACAGCATATGGCTTTTTGTGGTTATCATGGAATCTTAAGGGTATATTTGACAAAAATCGCGAGCTACAGGTGATTGTAGGAGTTGGCAGGGATGTTACCAAACAGAAGCAGGCTGAGGAAGCCTTGCAAAAGCTAAAGGATAATCTGGAGGTTGAAGTCAGGGAAAAAACAAAAGCACTTAAAGAACAGGTTGCTGAATTGGAGCGTTTTCATAATGCAACTATCGAGCGAGAATTTCGTATCACTGAACTTAAGAAAGAGATTGATCGATTGAAGAATCCATAGTATGACCAGGGTCATGATCCGCCTAAGGCGGTACACACATGCTGATGGTTATACTGGAATGGAAAATACGTATGTGGTATGTGTTTGGCTCATGGCGAGATCGATCTAACCTATTTTAATAAATAATTTTACCAAATGCAGGGAATTCGTTTTAATCATATTTTTCTTATTGTCTTGCTCTGTTTTAGCTTGAAGTCTGTCTGGGCAAAGGATAGCCTAAAGCCGGGGTCTGATCAGTTTACAGATACGATCACAATAGGTAGTGAGCCGGATTATCCGCCTTATTGTATTGTGGATGCTGATGGGAATGCTACGGGTTTTTCTGTTGAGCTGCTTAATGCTGCTGCTAAGTCTGTAGGGCTCGAAACAAAAGTGAAATTAGGTGTTTGGAAAAACATCAAAACGGAATTAATACGTGGTGGTGTTGAGGCCTTACCATTGGTTGGGCGCACTCCTGAGCGAAGCGAATTATTCGACTTTACAATGTCTTATATCACACTTCATGGTGCAATTTTTGTCCGAAAAGGGTATAAAGAAATCACTTCAGTTGAGGATTTAAAAAGCAAGGATGTCCTTGTTATGAAAGGCGACAATGCTGAGGAGTATTTACGCAGAGAGCAACTTTACGGGAAGTTATATACTACCAATACCTATAAACAGGCCTTTCAGTTGTTGGCAGCAGGGGGTTATGATGCTGTTGTCTCACAGCGTGTCATGGGCGTTGAGCTGCTTAAGGATATTGGGATTCGCTCGGTGGAGCCGCTGGATATGCAGATGGATGGTTTTTCACAGGAGTTTTGCTTTGCTGTACAGAAAAACGATACTTCCTTGCTGGAGAAACTCAATGAAGGCTTGTCTATTGTTATTGCTGACGGAACCTATGAAGATTTGAGGTATGAGTGGTTTGGGCCGGTGGATAAAAAAATGACGACTCGTGATATCTGGATTATGGTCGTTAAGGTGCTTATTCCTCTGGTGTTGATTTTAGTTGTTCTTTGGATTGTTTTTCTTCGCAAGGAAGTTAAAAGAAGAACCAGGCGACTGAATGCTGAAATTGCTCAACACAAAAAAACCCTTCATCAACTAAAGCGAAATCGTAAGGAATTAGAGAAAAATGAAAATCAAATTCGTTTGCTGTTAAATTCTACTGCTGAAGGGCTTATTGGTATTGATGTGGATGGTCGCTGCACGTTTGTGAATACTTCAGCAAGACGCTTGCTGAAATATCGCTTTGAAGATGAACTCCTGGGAAAAGAATTGCATGATTTAATTCACCATACAGGCGTTGATCGTGTTACACATAAAGCTGAAGAATGTGAAATTTTCAGGGTGTTGAGAGAAGGTGTTGTTTCTCATGTCGATAGTGAAGTGTTTTGGAGAACGGATGGGACCTCTTTTCCCGTGGAATACTTTACGCATCCTGTGATAAAAGATGGTGAAATTACCGGGGCATTGTTGTCTTTCTGGGATATCACCAAGCGTAAGAAAACAGAACATGAATTGCTGATGCTGAAGGAGCAATTGCAGGAGCAGGTGAAAGAGCGGACCGCAGAGCTTGAGGAAAAAGTTAAGAAATTAAATAAAAGTCAAAAGGCTATGCTATTCATGGTCGAAGACTTAAATGAAGTTACAGCCCAGCTAAAAGCAGAACGTAAAAAGCTAACTCATTCAAACGAAGAGTTGGAAGCATTTACCTACTCTGTGTCTCATGATTTGCGTGCACCATTACGAGCTATCAAAGGGTTTATTTCCTATCTGAAAGAAGATTATTTTGAGGTGCTGGATGAAGAAGGACAGCGTTTTGTTAAGACCATACAGGAAAATGCCGACCAAATGGATACGCTTATCATCGACCTTTTGGCACTGTCAAGGGTATCACGCTCGGGCATGAATTTCTCAGATGTAAATATGGAAGCCATTATT
The DNA here is from genome assembly GCA_051748205.1 of Bacteroidota bacterium. GTDB lineage: Bacteria > Bacteroidota > Bacteroidia > Bacteroidales > PWNQ01 > PWNQ01. Next base: position 29,227 of record JBNJHE010000007.1, read on the forward strand.
CAGAAGGTTTATGATGACCTTGCTTCGGAGCAGGAAAAAAAGGAATTTCAGTTTAATATACAACCTTTGCCGCAGGTGAAAGGGGATAGTAGCCTTATCAAACAAATATGGAAAAACCTTATAGAAAATGCATTGAAGTATAGCAGCAAATCCCCGACCAGGCAAATAGAAATTGGAACAATTCAAAAACAAGGGTATTGGGTTTTTTATGTTAAGGACTACGGAGTTGGCTTTAAGCAAGAGCTGGAAGATAGGATTTTTCAACCGTTTTATCGCCTGCACCGAAATAAAGACTTCGAAGGCTCCGGTATTGGGCTGGCCATTGCCAAGCGAATTGCAAACCGGCATGGTGGTGCTATCTGGGCTGAGTCTAAGCCAGGGCAGGGCGCTACTTTCTACTTCTCTATCCGGAAATAGTGCCTATCCTGGAATTGTCTTTTTTTGCGTTTATTTTGAAACACTCTGTTAAGATTTTGTATTTTAGTAGCCAGATATATGAATTTTTGAACTCTTACTCATGATTCGAATTTTATTTGCCGAAGATTTGCCTGCTGATGCCGAAATGGCGAGACGAGAGATCCAAAACCAAGGAATTGCGTTTGACTATAGATTGGTAGACACTGAAGAGGAGTTCAGAGATGAACTGACACAGTTTAATCCTGACATTGTTATTTCTGATTATTCTATGCCTCCGTTTGATGGCTTGAAAGCGCTTGAGATAGCACGTGAATTCAGGCCTTCTATACCCTTTATTATTCTTACAGGGTCGTTAAATGAGGAAACGGCTGTTTATTGTATGAAAGCCGGAGCCAACGATTATGTGTTAAAAGAAAAAATCAAACGTTTGCCTTTTGCTCTTCGGGAAGCTATCGAAAAAGCTCGTATCGAGCAGGAAAAAGAGAACTATCAGACTCAGTTGCAGACTACACTTAATGACTATACGGACCTGATCAACGGGATGACCGAAACCATCTGGATTGTTAGTCTTGAAGGTGAAGTATTGGATGTCAACAATACAGCAGTGAAGAAATTAGGGTATACACGTGAGGAATTAACAAAAATTGGCTTAGCAGGGGTTGATAATCAGTTTAGTGAAGCAGAGATTCGTCGTATGTCTGCTTCCATGAAAGAGGATGTAGTACAGTTTTTCCATACTCAACATATTACAAAGCAGGGTGAGGTTATTCCTGTGGAGATTAGTTCATCATTAATACACTATCAGGGCGGGAGTGCTGTCCTTTGCGTTGTTAGAGATATCTCGGACAGGTTGAATATTGAAGGGCGGTTACGGCTTTTAAGTCGCTCGGTTGAGCAAAGTCCTGTAAGTATAGTTATTACGAATAAAAGCGGAGAGATACAATACGTGAATCCCGCTTTTTCCCGGTATACAGGCTATGAGTCTTCAGAGGTTTTAGGCAATACGCCCCGGATTTTTAAATCTGGTAAGCACTCTAAAGAGTTCTATGAAAAGCTCTGGCAAACAATACTTGCAGGAAATGATTGGGTTGGCGAAATTGTCAACAGACACAAAAACGGAGACTTATTCTGGGAATCTACCTCTATTTCGCCTATCGTCAACGAAAAAAATGAAATTACGCACTTTGTGTCTGTCAGGGAGGATGTGACGGAAAAGCGTAAAATGATCGAAGACCTGAAAGCAGCAAAAGAAAAAGCCGAAGAGAGTGACCGGCTGAAATCAGCCTTCCTGGCCAATATGAGCCACGAAATCCGTACTCCTATGAATGGTATTCTTGGCTTTACTGATATGCTGAAAGATGATGACCTCTCTGGACAGGAGCGGGAACAGTTTATTCAGATTATCCATAAAAGTGGCAAACGCTTAATGAATACCGTTAATGATTTGGTTGAAATATCCAGGATTGAAGCCGGTGTAGTAACAATAGACTACTACCGGCAGGATATTAATAAGATGATCAAGGACTTGGTGCTGTTTTTTCATCATGAAGCTAGAATTAAAGATCTGGAAATCAAAACAGGTAATTTATTACCCGAGGATCAGAAAGAACAGACCATAGATTCTAATAAGATAGAGTCAATTTTGTCTAATCTGATTAAGAATGCAGTGAAGTATACTCAAAGCGGGCATATAAAAGTTGATTGCGAGATCCAGCATAGTGAGTTGCATTTTATGGTAGAGGATACGGGTATTGGAGTGCCCAAAGACCGGCAGAAAGCTGTTTTTAACCGCTTTGAACAGGCCGATATTTCTGACACACGTGCTTTTGAGGGCTCCGGACTGGGGCTGGCGATTTCCAAATCCTATGTGGAAATGATGGATGGTGAAATCGGGCTGAAATCGGAAGTGGGAGAGGGTTCTGTGTTTTATTTTATGGTGCCTTTAAAAAAGCATTAGTGGCCGGATTTCATCATTAGATAGGCTTCAGCTTTTTGTAGCTTTTCAGGTGTGCCCACATCAAACCAATAGCCATCATTATGTTCATAAGCCACTACTTTATGGTTATTGCACAGGCTTAAATAGGTCTCGATAATAGAGAATTTTTGCTTTTGCGGTAGCAAAGCAAAAATTTCAGGACTGATAATTTGTATACCGCTAAAGGCTCTTTTGTGTAAATCACTGTTTTCTAAAAGAATCTTTTCCTGGGTATTTGTATTTTCCCATCCTTTTAAATGCTGCCGGGCATTAAACAGTAAGTATCTCGAGCTGTTTCTTTTTCGCACTGCTAAAGTAGCCAACGCTTTTTCTTCCTTATGCTTTTTGACCATCTCAGGGATGTTAAGGTTGGTGAGTATGTCCACATTGTAGGCCAGCAGTGGTTGATGCGTATCAAAAAACCAGGCCGCCTGTTTAAGTCCGCCGCCGGTATCCAGCAATTGCCCGCTTTCGTCGGATAGTTGAATGTTTAATGATGTGCTTTGATAGTCGTTAACAAACCGTATCATTTGTTCGGCATAATGGTGTATGTTGATAATAATGTCTTGTATGCCTGCATCTTGAAGTGTTAGCAGTGCATGCTCGATCAGGGGTCTGTTAAGCACCTTTACCAGTGCCTTGGGTTTGTTGTTTGTATATGGTTTTAAGCGGCTGCCAAGGCCTGCGGAAAAAATTATTGCCTTCATCTGTTTATCCTTTTGGAAATCTTTTATGCTCGTATTTTGAAGCCTGGCTGTATTGCCCTTAATGGTGTTGTGCAGGCTTTACTCTTGTTCTCTGTGACGGAGGATTACCCGGATATCATACTCGTTTTGTAGCCATTGGGCAATGGTTTCAGCAGCATAAACAGAGCGGTGTTGCCCGCCTGTGCATCCGTAATAAACACTCAAATGGTTGAATTCGCGCTTGATGTATGTCTCAACAGCCTGGCTGATTAATGCGCGGCTATTGTCTAAAAACAGTTGAACTTCTGGCTTGTCAATCAAAAAGGTTTTGACTTCCTGATCACGTCCGGTTAAGTGCTGGTAAATCTCAAAGCGCCCCGGATTTGGTAAGGCTCTACAGTCAAAGACAAAGCCTCCTCCATGCCCGCTGTTATCTGCTGGAATACCCCGTTTGTACGAAAAACTCTGAACCTCTACCGTCAGCTTGCTGGCATCCTGGCTGATTGTTTGCAGCTTTTTCGAGTGCGTGATGGCTTGCAATGCATACTGCAATTCAGGAATCTTTACAGCAAAATCGGTGGTTTCAATAAGATGCTTTAAATTGGAAATGGCATAGGGTATGCTTTTTAAAAAATGTTTCTTCCCTTCAAAAAATCCACGATACCCATAAGCACCCATAGCCTGCATAATCCGAATCAGGACAAATCCGTGATAATGCTGCCTGAAGTCTTCAGCATCAAGCTCCTTTTGGTATTTTTTCAGCTCCTGAAGGTAGGTGTCCAACAACTCTTCCCTGAAGGCTTCAGGAATATCAGCCTTTGCATCATAAAGCAACGAGGCGATATCGTATTGAAGTGCCCCCTGTCGCCCTCCCTGAAAGTCGATGAAATATACCTTGTCGTCCTGGATCATGATATTCCTTGACTGAAAATCGCGATACATAAAATAGTGATCCGGCGCTTCTGATAAATAGTGGATTAGCTTTTGGAAATCTTCTTCCAGCTTATTTTCGTCAAAGGGAATATCAGCTAATTTAAGAAAATAGTATTTAAAGTAGTTTAAGTCCCAGGCCATCGACTGATGGTCAAATCGTTTGCGGGGGTAACAACGGGAAAAATCCATGTCCTGCGAAGCCTCTGTTTGAAATTTTGGCAGCCACGAAACTACCTGACGGTAGTGGTTTTTTAATGATTCGGTAAAGGCTCCGTTTGTTCTGTTTTTTTCTATCAACGAAAACAGAGTCGTATCTCCAAGATCTTCCTGTAGATAGATATGTTGCTCTGGATTATAACGGTATACCTTCGGGACCGGCAGATTGTACTTTCTGAAATGACTCGCGAAATAGATAAAAGCTTCATTTTCTTTTTGGTTATCATGAAAAACCCCTATGGCATTGGGCTGGCCTGTAAGTCTGTAGTATGCCCTGTTGGAGCCCGATTGAGGCAGTTGCTCTATCCGCGTGGCCTTTTGATTAAAATGCTCGGAGTAAAGGTTACTTAAAGCTTGTTCTGTTGATTTCTTCATGCACTGGCATTTTTTTCGGTCAATATATCGTGAACAAAGATAAATATTCATTGTATATGCAATGTGATCATCCTTTAAATACCTTGACATTTAATCGAAAAGTTTTATCTTTGAGTAAAATTCTAAATTATAAAGCAATGAAAGAAACCAGATCAGAAGAAATTTTAAAAATGGCCATTTTGATGGAAAAACAAGGCAAGGCCTTTTATGAACAGGTAGCTAAAAACACCACAAATGAAGAGGTTGCCAACATTTTTACCATCATGGCAAAGGAGGAACAAACCCATATTGAGTACTTGTCCGAACAGTTTAAGTACTTTAAGCAAAACAACAAGTTTAAAGATGATAAATTGGTGGCGAAGAATGAGGCTGATGATGCTATTGCCAATTTAATTATTTCCGGTGATGTCAAAAAGAATATTTCTGCTGCCGGATATGAAGCTGCTGCTATTAATGCGGCCATAGACATGGAAACAAAGGCGATAAATGTATATGCCAAACATGCTGAAGAAGCAACAGATAAAAATGAAAAGGAGTTGTTTCAATGGCTTTCAGACTGGGAGAAGGACCATCACAAAATTCTTAATGACTTGAGTAAAGAGCTGCAGGAAGAAATCTGGCACGATAATTCATTCTGGCCCTTTTAATATTTCAGGCACAGCAGATGCAATAAAAAAAGCAGGCTTAGCGGCCTGCTTTTTTGGTGATAACATACATATTTAGTTGTTAAAATAAATGTCGGTAAAGCTACCATCAGTAATGTCAACACTCAGAACCGGGTTTGCCAGTGTGTCATGCAATGTAGCGGTAAAAGTGCCGGTCATGGTGGAGTCCTGATAATTTGGGGCGTCAACAGTGAAAGAAGTAAAGGTGATTGAGGCATCTGCCGGGTCAACAAGCACATACTCATGTCCCTGAACTTTATACTTGGCCGATTTTAACTCATAGGTTCCGGTATTCCATATACCTTTGTAAACCAGCTGTATGTTAGAGGATCCATCCTTGCGGCTCCCCTGGATGTAAATGTCTGACCCCAACAGCAGCCCTTGAATTGTAAGCTGATCGGCTTCCCAGGTGTTGCCATCAATTTTTGCTGACATCGATTGGCATAATAAGCACGGCCCTCCGCAGTCAATTCCTTCTTCTCCTTGATTTTGTATCCCATCATTGCAGGTTGCGGCCACATCGTCTCCGTTGTCGTCATCATCATCGTCGCAGGCATAAAAACTGATTGATAAGCCTAATAATAAACTTGTGGCTAATAAAATAAAATGCTTCTTCATAGCTTGTGTGATTTTGGTTTTTTACAAAAATAGTATATTTATATTTACATTACATAATTATAAATCGAATAATTTTTATTGGCTTTGTTTGTGACATCAAAAGCACTGGTATATATAATGTGACGGCAAAAGCAATGATAGGTTTAAAAAAAAGTTTTAACAAAAAGACGTTTAGCTCATTACTCTATGAATATGAATGTCATGATCTACATATACTAGCAATTTGGTTTGGGGTAATTCATACATTTGACTCAAACTCTTCGAATAATTATTCAATTGCGTTTCATGAGTGGGGAGAAATTTGCCTGTTTTATAATCTATCAGTGTTATATGATCGTCAAAAAGGACGATTCTGTCGGGGCGGTGAATCTGATTTCCCTGCAAAATTTCCTTTTCATTGAAAATAGACTTAATTTTCGATTTGTCAAAATACTGCCTGGTTTCGTCGTGAAACATTATGTTTTCTATAGCGGAAATAAGGTATTCCTGGTTTGACTGTTCTTTGATTTCCTTTTCTATTTTTTCTTTTACCCCTTGCCAGTCATCATGATAATAAATAAGGGACAAATAATAATGAAGCATGTTCCCTTTGGTGTTGCTGTAGATGCTTGAATCCACATTAAAGCGTGTTTCAGGAAGCGCTACGGATATTTTCTTTTTCCAGTGGCTATCACGTTCATAATTGATTTGTAAGGTAACATCCTCTTCTGAAGACTCCGTTTTTGTAGTGGCCTGATGTGGTTTTGGTTTTTCCGGATACTGCATGATGTCTTCAGTAATGCCTTTTTTCTGAAAGTAAGCGAAAAACAAGTCGGATAGCGAGTGTAAGGCATTATCAGAATGATCTGCTTTTGGTATTGAGCTGAGTATATATAAGCGTTTTCTCGGGCGGGTCATACAGACATACAAAATGTTTAGCATGTCAAGCGTGCTGGCATTTTGCTCTTTAGCTCGTTCTTCCTTAAAAATGGAATCCTGATTGCTTTTGGTGTTGATATTGATAATGCTTTTGTGAATATTGTATTTTGCATAACCTTCTAAGTCGACCCATTTATAGTTTTTGCGCTGGCTTAAAAATGCTTCTTCAGTAGCAAACGGGTAGATAACAATCTGAAAAGCCAAACCCTTGGCTTTGTGCACCGTTTTTATCTGTATAGCATCGGAGCCTTCAGGAGCAATGATGGATTTGTTTTTGCCTTTATCATCCCACCAGACTAAAAATTCATGTAGGCCTGGTATTTTATGGCTTTCAATAAAATTAAAAACTTCGTCGAAAAAGAACTGGAGGTATGGGTTGTTTAAAGTGTTTAGTCCGAAGTGAATAGCGATGAGTTCAAAAAAATTGTAAAGGTCTGAATACTGAAGGTCATTAATTGAAAGGTCAGGGGATAAATTCTTTATAACGCCATGGAAAGAGTAGGATGCCTTCTTAAGCATTTTTTTAGTCCAAAGATGGAAGCTTTCTTCAGGCCTGTTTTTTTCAAAGAAATAGTAGAGCACATTGGCGATTTCTGCTGTGTTTTCCGGATTTTCCATCAGACGGGCAACAGAAATCAACGTATTTACCTCTGTCGATTGTTTCAGGGTGAGGGATTCATCTGAAATGACCTTTAGTTTTTTGTTGTTTTTTGTTGTTTGACCTAAAAGAAAAACAGCCAAATCCTGAGCTTCTTTATTTTTACGGCACAATACCGTAATCTCCTTTTGCTGATAGCCTTCATCTAAAAGCGACTGGATAATATCGAATGTTATGCCAGGGTGTTCCTCTCTGTCGTCGAGCTGCACCTGAACCAGGCCTCCGGTTTTTATATTTCCGGGGTTTGGATGTTGTTTCAGCTCGGAATAATAGCTTTGTTGCTCTTCATCGAGCCAGGATTGGGCAAACTCGAAAAAGTCGTTGTTGAAATCAATGATTTCTTTGGCCGAACGGAAGTTGTTGTCTAAGGGTACCGTATGGGCTTGTTGCCTGATGGTTTGATAACGTTGCAGGGATTTTTGGGAGCTTAGCTGAGGTGGAGGGTAAGGCATATTGGCCAGCTGTTCAATGTTTCCACCACGAAATCTGTAAATGGCTTGCTTGACGTCGCCTACAATAAGGTTAAAGTTGTTGTATGCCAGTGAGTTGTCTACCAGAGGCAAAAGGTTCTCCCATTGTAGCGTGGAGGTATCCTGGAACTCATCGATAAAAAAGTGCTGATACTTTTCACCCAAACGCTCATAGATAAATGGAATGTCCTCGTTTAGAGTTATTTTGGCAATGCTCCTGGCAAATTCGCTGATGGGTAATATGGTATGCTCTTTTTTGATGTCTTCATAAATCTCTTTAATGGATTTTAAAATAGCCAGAATATAAAGATTTTGGGCTATAGCTTTTCTGCTGAAATATTCCTGACTTTGTTGGCGGATTTGTTCAAGCTTCTCATAGGCTGTATATAGCTGATCATGTATTTCGTCTATTTTTTGTTGGATTTCCCGGGGTGCTTTTTGTGGATATAGCTGTTGTTTTTCAAAAGCTTTAGCTGCATTTTTATTACCTTCAAATACCTTTTCGCGATTTTTTTGGGCTGCGATCTTTTCCAGATACCCTGCAAAGCCAGCATTTTTGTTGCTGAAATCACTGCTCTTAAGACCATGGCTCTCAATTAATGTTAAGGCTTGTTTAGCAATTGTTTCCGCTTTTTGTATCAATTGAGCATTATCCGACTGCAGCTCCTTCCGGAGTTTTTCTATATCCAGCTTTTCTATTTGGAGCATGTTTTCTATGGGCTCGTCCTGCTCATATTCCAAAATACTTTTGGAGAGGTCCAGGATATCTTTTTCAAACTTCCAGCTTTTGCCTTCATTTAATTTTTCACTAACCAACTGAAAGAGCTGTTTGCTCATAAACTGGTCTTTGCCAAATTCTTCCAGCAGCATGTCGATGATTTGTCTGTATATGTCAGCGGTGTCAATTTCCACATCAAAATCCCAGGGGATTTGCAGGTCTTTGGCAAATGTCCGTATTATCTTATGAACAAAACTGTCGATTGTGCTCACAGCAAAATCGCTGTATGAATGCAAAATAAGTGTTAAGCATTTTTCAGCTTGCTCACTGATGGTATAGCCATGTTCATCCATTTTTTGGACAAGAAGAGAATATTGGTCAAATTTCTTTATTTCCGCTTCCGGGTCAGGATTAGCAATTTGCCCAAGGTATTCAATTATCCGTTGTTTCATTTCATTCGCTGCCTTGTTGGTAAAGGTGATGGCTAAAATGTGTTTGTATTTTTTGGGTTGGGGTAAAATCAGGTTGAGGTATTCAAAAACAAGCCGTGTTGTTTTGCCCGAACCGGCTGATGATTTATAAATGAGCAAATTACCCTGGCTGTCGTTCATGGTTATTTTTTTTTGAAATATACAAAAAAATCATTCAATAATTACTATTTCTGACCGGAATATATGTTTACATTTGCAGGAGAAATTTCTCTAATGATGAAGAAGGTATCTTTGTTACGGCGGTTGTTAATATGGAGAGTGCGGCATGTCTCCAACTATAATTTCATATTGATATTAAGTGTTATCGTTGGGCTTGTAAGTGGTTTGGCTGCAGTGTTGATAAAGAATTCTGTCCATTTGATTCAGGCAGGCTTAACGAATTTCTTTAGTAAGGAATATGCCAATTACCTGTATTTTGCTTATCCGACCATAGGAGTTTTACTGGCATTGTTATTTATTCGTTATGTGGTAAAGCATAAGGTAGATCATGGAATCCCGGGCGTTCTGTCAGCGATAGCGACAAAAAAGGGAAAAATCCATCGGCACAATATGTTTTCATCGGTTGTTAGCAGTGCCTTGACGGTTGGCTTTGGTGGCTCGGTAGGGCTCGAGGGGCCAACGGTAGCTACAGGTGCTGCCTATGGATCCAATATTGCCAGCCTGGCCCATATAGAATATAAGGATCGTCTCCTGCTTATAGCTTGTGCTACGGCCGGGGCTATGTCAGCAATTTTTAAATCGCCGATTGCTGCTGTAGTTTTCAGTATGGAGATTATTATGCTGGATTTGACTATGCGACGGCTGGTGCCTCTGATTATGTCTTCGGCCACCGCAGCGCTGACTTCCTATTTTTTCCTGGGGCAGGATGTGCTATATCCTTTTGAGCTGCAGGAAACGTTTTCTTTACCTGATATCCCTTTTTATATCGTCCTGGGTGTTTTGACAGGCTTCGCTTCTGTCTATTTTACTGAGATTTATGTGAAGATAGCAAAGCTCTTTGAACGGTTTAAAAATATCTGGAAGCGGTTGGTTATTGGTGGGATAGCCCTCGGTGTGTTGATTTTCCTGGTCCCTTCTCTTTATGGCGAAGGGTACGAAGCCATTAATGCCTGCTTAAAAGGCGATTTTAGTTATTTGTTTGACAATAGTATTTTTTACAACTTTAAGGATAATATGATTGCCGTTATCCTGCTTTTGATTGTCGTTGTTTTACTCAAGGTCGTTGCGGCGTCCATTACTTTTGGTATTGGTGGAATCGGCGGTATTTTTGCTCCAACATTGTTTATGGGAGCCAATTTGGGCCTGCTGTTTGCTGTTGTTGTGAATTATCTTGGCTTTTTTGATGTCAACTCAAGTAACTTTGCACTGGTGGGTATGGCCGGTATGATCGCCGGGGTGCTGCATGGTCCGTTGACAGCCATATTCCTGATTGCTGAAATTACAAGTGGCTATGGCTTGTTTATGCCACTGATGATTACGGCAGCTATTTCTTATGTTACAGTCAAAGTTTTTGAAAGCAATTCAGTGTATACCATCCAACTGGCTAAACGTGGAGAGTTGTTGACCCATCATAAGGATAAGCAGGTGCTTAAGCTGATGAGTGTTAAGCCTCTGGTGGAAAGAGACTTTAGCCAGATATCTATTGATGCTTCTTTGCGCGATCTGGTGGGTGTTATTGCTAAAGCAAAGCGAAATATTTTTCCCGTAGTGGATGAGCAGGGTCTCTTTTACGGCTTGATTCGTATGGATGATATCCGGGATATTATGTTTAAACCGGAGCTCTACGACAAGGTGCAGGTGAAGGATATGTTGGTTACGCCTTCTTTCAAAATTAGCCTGGATGAAAGCATGGAAGAGGTGACTGAAAAATTTTCACGGAGTGGCAATTTCAATATGGTGGTGGTAAAGGATGATAAATATGTTGGCTTCGTTTCCAGGGCTAAAGTGTTTTCGACTTATCGCCGACTTCTGAAACAGTTTTCGGAAGATTAATGGTTTACAATGAAGCATGCCTTTAGCCAATACACCGCTAAAACAGATAAATTTTTATTGTTGCGGCAATATATCATATTGATAAACAGGTAAATATAACTTGGTGTTTTTTGAATAGCGCAGGAAAGAGGTTGTCGAAGTATTTTATAACTTTTTTAGTAGTTTTGCTTTAACCAAAATTAATATTATAAGCATGTTAGAATCCAGCCGGTCGAACAGACGATATATGCTCGCACAGCGAATGACATACGGGCTATTGGCCATGATTTTATTTGTCTATGCCTTGATAGCCGTGAAAAGTTTTTTGGTGCCTATCGCTTTTGGCTTTTTGTTGGCCTATTTGTTGTTCCCTGTAGCCGACTGGCTGGAACGAAAAAAGATCCCCCGGATTTTGGCCAATCTCATCACCATACTGGCAGGAACCATTGTCCTGGTTGGAATTTCGCTGATTATTTATCAACGAATTTCAATTATCGCGAATGACTTCCCTGACATAGCCCGGGAAGGTGCGGTAAATTTATCGGAAATGGTTAGTAATATTGGGCAATATCTGGGCTTTGATAAAGATGAAACCAGAACATTTATTCAAAAAGAAACGGCCATAATTCTGGAGTCCGGAAGCCGCTATTTCAGTACTATTTTTAGTGCTACCACATCCACGGCAGTGGCCTTAGGTTTATTGCCTGTCTATGTGTTTATGTTTTTATACTATCGGACTAAGTTTATGTACTTTATACTTAAAACGGTTAACCGCAAGGCCCGCCCTAAAGTGATTCATATTCTCAGGCAGATTTCAACTGTTATGGTCCGTTATATGGCGGGTGTTCTGATGGTTGTTTTTATCCTTACCATCATAAACTCTTTTGGTCTTCACCTTATTGGAATGCGATATGCTATTGCTCTGGGCGTTATTTCAGCCCTTTTTAACTTAATCCCTTATTTTGGAACTCTGCTGGGTGGCCTGGTGCCTTTTTTGTTTGCCCTCCTGGTTCAAGGGGATATGCTGATGGCCTTTAGGGTTGTGCTGTTGTTTATTGTGATTCAGTTTATAGAAAATAATATTTTAACCCCGAATATTGTCGGGGGCAATGTGCGTATCAGCCCGTTTTTTATTATTACCGGATTGTTTGGCGCAAGTATGGTTTGGGGTATTCCCGGAATGCTCCTGATTGTCCCTTTCTTAGCCGTTCTGAGAATCGTCTTTTCTCATCTCGATAGCATGAGGCCCTATGCCTATTTGATTGGAGATGAGGGAACACGAAAACATGCAATCTCCAAAGAAAATTTTATGATTAAATGGAATAGAATCTTTAAAAAGAAAAATCCATGATACCTCTGGCTAATGCACTCGATTATTTAAGCATAAAAAGCTATGCTTGCCTGAAGCCCTTAACGGAAATATAAGCCTTGCCGGGTGTAAATGTCAGTAAAACAGCAGGATAAAAAGATATAAATATTTTCAAAAAACACTTGACACGAGTGTTTTGCTGCTTATTTTTGCACGCCTTTTTCACCGAAGTCGAACATTAAAAATAAGTACAAAGATGGCAGCTTTTATCACTAAAGAAAAAATATTTACCCTGCGTTGGTTTCGCGCTTATGGGATGATTGTATTGGGTAGCTTAATACTGGCTACCGGTTATGCATTGTTTATTGCCCCTCAAAACATTGTCCCCGGCGGAGTTTTTGGTCTGGCTATTGTCATCCATTCGTTTACCAACTTTCCCATTGGTATGACAGCGCTGGCGCTGAACATTCCGATTGTGGCCGTGGGAATGAAAGTGCTGGGGCCGCGGTTTGGATGGAAAACTGTTGTTGGTTTTGTTTTGACATCGGTTTTTACTGATGTGATTTGGTATTTCTCCGGCGGCGAAGGCATAGCCGAAGGCGATACCTTGTTGTCTGCTATCTTTGGCGGATTATTTATTGGCGCCGGCGTTGGACTTGTGTTTAAAGCCAGAGCTTCTACCGGAGGCACGGATGTTATTGCCAAAATCATCAGTTATAAAACACGTATGCCTGTCAGTCAGGCTATCATGCCGGTGGATGGACTTGTGGTGCTGCTGGGTGCAGTGGCGTTTGGAAACTGGACCATGCCGCTTTATGCCATCATTACGATCTTTATTATCGGGAAAGTTATTGATGTGGTATTGCAGGGAATTAGTTATGAAAAAACGCTGTTTATTATTTCTGATTATCATCAGCAGATAAAAGATAAAATCCTGGTAGACTTGAACCGCGGAGGTACCATGATACAGGGAAAAGGCATGTTCAATCAAAATGAAAAACAGATTATTTTTACGGTAGTGTCACGACGTGAACTGGCTATCCTTGAAGAACATATCCTGAGCATCGATCCTGACGCTTTTATGAGCGTAATTAATGCCAATGAAATTATTGGGCATGGCTTTAAAACATTGAATGATAAACTGGCGAAGGATTGATCGTTATCCTGGTGGTTACTTCTCAACAAAGCAGCAGTCACCAAAATAACGATCAATCATTACTGCTATACTCTCGCCGTGTAAATGATTTTTCTGACTTATCTATGCATAAACACAGATGTCAAACATTATGGGCACATACAATTTAGTCTTCTATCCAATTGGTAATTACCTCGCTCATTGGCTTGGTCTTTGTGCCGACAACTTTATGCAGGCTGCCATCTTCATTGATAAGGTATTTCTGAAAATTCCATTGTACTTTTGAGTCTTCTTTTCCGTTTTTGCTCTTTTGTGTGAGCCATTGATAAACGGGATGCATATTATCACCCTTTACAGAAATTTTTGACATCATC
>JBNJHE010000008.1:0-41090 GCA_051748205.1 Bacteroidota bacterium
ACTACGCATTTTGAGATCATTTAAATGTCGCATAAAAAAGCAAATCCACAAAACACAAAACATTGAAACTACACAGCTCAGTTAACCGCTACCTTTAGGGTGGCTCAACCCCGTTGAATAAAAGAGATTCCACGGGGTAAACACCGGGATCCCGTTTTACGGGAGTAGAGTCCGCCCAGGCGGATCATGCTCGGCTCATAATTAATAATCGCCAACCTTTTTTGGCAGCCTATTTTCCGATACAGAACCGGTTAAAGATATTGCCTAAGATTTCATCGGTACTGATATCGCCGGTGATGCTTCCGATATGGTACAGAGCTGTGCGCAGGTCGATACTGAGCAGGTCGGTGGGAATACCTTGTTGCATCCCTCTTTCCACGCTTGTCATAGCTTCCCGTGCTTTTGACAATGCTTCATGATGTCGTGCGCTGGAAACCACCGTGTCCGTCTCCAGTTGTTGCTGATTCACTGAGCGCAGCAAGCTATCGGTAACCATTTTCAGGTTTTCTTTTCTTTTGGCAGAGATAAATATCGTTTCCAGGGATACCAGCTTACTAAAATGCCGGGGGGAACGTTCCAGCATATCGATCTTGTTGCCCAGGATAATCACCTGCTTTTCATGCATATCCACATGCTTACGAAAGTCATCCAGCTCCTGTTCCACCTCCTCCACTGTAAGCGAAGCCGCATCAAAAAGATACAAGATCACCGAAGCCTGTTCAATCTTCTGATAAGTCTTTTCTATGCCCATTGTCTCTATTTCTTCCGCTGTCTCTCTTAGTCCGGCGGTATCGATAAAGCGAAACTGTATCCCGTCGATGATGATGCTGTCCTCAATGATATCGCGTGTGGTGCCAGGCACTTCAGAGACTATGGCACGTTCTTCATTCAGCAAGGTATTCAGCAAGGTCGACTTTCCGGAATTGGGTTTACCGATGATCGCCACCGGAATCCCTTTCTTCAGGACATTTCCTGTTTTAAAGGATTGTATCAATTGATCTATTTCTGACTGTATCTCTCCAATCAGCTCAAGGAACTTTTTGCGGTCGGCAAACTCCACATCCTCCTCACTAAAGTCGAGTTCCAGCTCGATCAGAGAGGTAAAATCGAGCAATTGCTTACGCAGCATTTTCATTGTTTCGGAGTAGCCGCCACGCATTTGCTGCATCGCCAGTTGGTGTTGTGATTGCGACTGTGAAGCGACAAGGTCACCCACCGCTTCGGCCTGCGAAAGGTCCATTTTGCCATTCATAAACGCCCGCATGGTGTATTCGCCGGGCTCGGCCAGGCGGATTCCCTGAGCAAGCAATAACTCCATAATCCGCTGTTGGATATATTCCGAACCATGGCAGGAAATTTCGGCCACATCTTCACCCGTATAGGAGTGCGGGGCCCGAAAAACACTCAACAAAACTTCATCAATAACCTCTTCCTGCTCACAGATGCGCCCAAAATGCAATGTCTGTCCGCGGACACTATCCAGGGTTTTGTTTTTTTGTGCAGGACAAAAGATTTTTTCCAGGACTGAAAAAGTATCAGAACCGCTAATGCGGATAACAGCTATAGCTGCCGAGCCGCCGGCAGTAGCCAAAGCGCAGATCGTATCATTGCGCTGAGAGTAATGTGTGGGTATCATATCGTGTTTATTTGTTTTGCAAAGGTAATTGATATTTTTTTCGTAGTTTTGACCTTCAAATAAGAAACAATAAGCCATGAGCATTTTAGTCAATAAAGATTCAAAAGTAATTGTACAGGGATTTACCGGCAGCGAAGGCAGCTTTCATGCCCAACAGATGATCGAATACGGCACCCAGGTTGTCGGTGGTGTCACCCCAGGCAAAGGAGGGCAGGTTCATCTTGAGCGGCCTGTCTTCAACACTGTTGCTGATGCTGTCAAGAGCACTGCTGCTAATGTCTCCGTAATTTTTGTTCCGCCGGCTTTTGCAGCGGATTCGATTATGGAGGCTGCTGCCGCAGGCATTGGTGTGATTGTCTGCATCACAGAAGGCATCCCGGTAAATGATATGGTGAAAGTAAAAGAATATCTTTGCGATAAGCAGTCCCGTTTGATCGGACCTAACTGTCCGGGTATCATCACCCCCGACGAGGCCAAGGTCGGCATTATGCCCGGATTCATTCATCAAAAAGGAAGCATTGGCATTGTATCCCGCTCCGGAACATTAACCTACGAAGCAGTAGACCAGCTAACGAAAGCCGGATTAGGACAGTCGACAGCCATTGGTATTGGAGGGGATCCTATCCCAGGCACTACCACCAAAGATGCTGTCCGGCTCTTTATGGACGACCCCGACACCAAAGGCATTGTGATGATAGGCGAAATTGGTGGCAATATGGAAGCCGAAGCCGCCGAATGGATTAAAGACAACGCAACAAAACCTGTTGTTGGGTTTGTCGCCGGAGCTACTGCTCCAAAAGGCCGAACCATGGGTCATGCCGGAGCTATCGTCGGAGGCAAGGATGATACCGCTGAGGCCAAAAAAGCCATCATGAAAAAAGCCGGAATCCATATTGCTGAATCTCCGGCTCATATCGGCGAAATGATGAAAAATGCACTAAAGATTTAACCGTAGCTTTGCACTATATATCTGCAAACAACTCCTCGCGACTACGACGTACCTTGGGCGCATGCTGGTATCCATCCTGATCGGAACGATAGCCCAGAGCTACAACTACAGTCGTGTGCAAGCCTTTCTCCTTCATCCCCAAAATCTCATCATAGGCATTTTCATCAAAGCCTTCGATGGGACAAGTATCTATCTTCATCTCCGCAGCAGCCATTAGCAAGGTCCCCAAAACCAAATAGACCTGACGCGCCGCCCAACTTTCCTTTGACGGACGACTGTTGATATATGCCTTCATCATCTGGCTGTACTCATACAGATCTTCTACCTGTTGTTTCCTGACACTGGCCGTATAGTCGATAAACTCATCGATCTTCTGATCATTAATCGTATGATAATGACCAAATACCAACAAATGTGAGGCATCTGTAATTTGCTCCTGTCCAAACGAAACACTCTTCAATTGCTCGCGTACCGCTTTATCTTTTACGTTCAACACCTTAAAAAACTGCAAACCAAAGGAAGTTGCTGACAACTGCATCGCCTCCGCCAACTGCCCCATTGTCTGATCATCTATCTTTTTTGTAGGATCGAATTGTTTGGTCGCATAACGCCACTTCAAATTTTCTAAAAATTGCATAATCTTATTTTTATTGATTCTAAATTATTTGTTACTCTTTAAACAGCAAACATCAACTTTGGTTTACAAAGTTGGTTAATTTTATATCTTACAATAAGTTGAGTGCAGTCTAAAAAGCCCTAAAATCCCTAAATCCCCTAAAGGAAACTTTTTCAAACTGCTGATTTTTAGCGGCCTCCCTTTAGGGCTTAGGGGTAAAAACGATAAAACTCAGCAGTTTGAAATCTTTTTAGACAAGCCTTATAAGCCTCAACAATAGTAGTGTTGTCTTGTTTAACAAGCTGTCAGATAAAGTATTATTTTTGTCAAAAAACAACAGAGAGCTATTATGGCAACAGATAAAAAGTTGGCACAGGCAGAGATGCAAGCCAAAGGCAAGCCATTGCAAAAGATGTTCAATCAGGTTCCCGGGCGTTATGATTATCTAAACCGGGTAATGACACTGGGGATGGATGAAATGTGGAGGAAACGAGCCATCAGCTACATCAAAGCAAGCAATCCACAACGTGTTATGGATTTAGGCACCGGCACAGGCGACATGGCTTTACGTATGGGAAAAATGCTACCTGAAACAGAAATTACAGGCTATGATTTTTCTGCTCCAATGCTAGCTGTGGCAAAGAACAAAGCAGCAGAGCGGGCAGTGCCTAATGTCGCTTTTGTTGAAGGTGACGCCGCCAGCATGCCTTTTGAAGACAATTTTTTTGACGCTATCGGCATTTCGTTTGCTTTTCGAAATATGACCTTCAAAAACAAAAATACTTCTTTGTATTTGCAGGAGGCCTTGCGCGTGCTTAAGCCTGGCGGCCAACTAGTGGCAGTAGAAAGCAGTCAGCCCAAAAGCCGGTTTATCCGCTATTTTTTTCATCTTTACCTCAAGTATATAATCTCAGGGATAGGCGGGCGCCTGGCCGGGGCAAAAGGAGCCTATCACTATCTGGCCTACTCAGCACGTCATTTTTATACAACAGAGGAGCTGACAGCGCTTCTACAGCAGCATGGCTTTAATGAAATAACTCATCACCAAATGTTTTTGGGAGCTGCAGCCATCACGATAGCCAAAAAACCGGAGGATTAACATGAAATTAAGCAGGGCCTATTACCAGCAGCAGGATGTGGTAGCCGTGGCACGCGATTTACTCGGAAAAAAACTGATAACGCATCTCGACGGCCAAACCACATCAGGAATCATAACAGAAACGGAAGCCTATGCCGGCATCACCGACCGCGGCAGTCATGCCTATGGTGGGCGCCGCAGTACTCGCACCGAGACTATGTATTACCCCGGAGGCATTGCCTATATTTATTTGTGTTATGGCATTCATGCCCTGTTCAATGTTGTAACCGGCCCGTCAGGACAGCCTCATGCAGTCTTAATCCGGGCGATTGAACCATTAGAGGGAAAAGATATCATGCAAAAACGCCGCAATTATGTCAAAAAAGGCCTTACTGACGGCCCCGGGAAACTGACACAGGCATTGGGCATTCACACCAAAATGAATGCGCTCTCACTCCTGAAAAATACCATCTGGCTGGAGGAAGCCAAACATTTCCACGATCACAACATCAGGCAGGGACCGCGTATTGGTATTGATTATGCAGGCGCTGATGCTATGCTTCCATACCGCTTTTGGGTTGATGGCTTGAACCCTCAGGGCTCCTGAAGATAAAACCGCCCATCAGTAACATATTCCAGTTGATCTTTGTCTAAATTATAGTGTAAATAATATTTCTTTTTGATTTCTTTTTGTTTCAACATGGCATTGATGTATTGATTCATCAGAAAATCATAAAGATAACTGGCATGAACTTTACCTGCACGCCGGATAAATTGCTTTACCTGAGCCAGGTCCAGCTCATCGATTTTATAGGAATACTGTACATCTCCGGTTAACTGATGTTGACTGAAATGCCCATCTACCTGATCGCTTTCACTCAGTTCTGAGAACAAAACCATAGGCTTTTGCCCGTCAGAATTAACTCTTTGAAACTCTATCCAAAGGCTAAGGCTAACCCCATCCAGCAAATGTTCCTGAAAGTACAGCTGGCTCCCAAAGGTTTCTTTAGCAAATTCCTGCTGTGTAAATTCTTCCAGCTGCAGCTGGGCCATATTAAAAATGTATGCCTGTTCGGCGCTATCTGCGCTAAAGAAGTCTTCCGGCGGCTGATTGTAAACCACATCCAATTCCAGCTCTTCCATTTGCTTTTGAAAGGCCGGAAGATAAAGCTGAAAAAATAAACTATCAGGGATATATTGTACAAAATCACTTTCATAAAAAGCTACAGAGTCCTTTTGCCTTTGTGAATATTGGTCCACTAAAGAATCTTTCAGCGGCTTGATACTTTGCTTTAGAACAATATCAGGTGTGATCACCAGAAACTTAGCTTCTGGAGGATTCTGCTGAAATTGTCGAGCCAAACGTTTTTCAGGGACACACGAAGTGAACAGGAGTGAAAAAGCCAAACTCAGGTAAATAATTATTCTCATCTGTTTTATCTGTTTCATAATAGGTCCCCTGTTAGCTATTTTACGTATTAATAAAACCGGAAAATCCTATGATTTTTCAAGCAACTTCTCTCCAAAAGCCTTGCCATAATTATAACTCTGGTCAAGTTCACTGCCATCAGGAGAAAACTTCACAAAGACACCATCTTCAAAATAGTTCATCTTCAACGAAGTAAGAGCGCTTTTAATTAACATCGCACCTTCCCCACTCCAGCCATAGGACCCAAATCCACCGGCCAGTTTCTTTTTATCGCGCAGAGGAGTCAATACGCCAAAGAGTTTATAAATGGGCAACAGGATATTCTGGTTGATCGTTGGTGAGCCAACAATGATACCAGTTGCTTTAGTAATTTCAGATTCCAGATCGCCCAAAGAAACCATTTCGATATCCATAGGCCCGGCCTCAATATCTCCGGAAGCACGAACACCTTCGGCAATCTTTTCTGCCAGCTGCCCGGTTTTATCATAAGCCGACACATAAGGAATAAAAACACGTTGCTTTTCGGGCTGTTTAAGGTACTCTTCCGCCCACTGCCGCGACAATTCTACATATTTCTTCCAGTGCGTACGAAGCACAGGACCATGACCATTGGCAATAACATCAATATCCAGATCACTGATCCTGGCTATAGCTTTTAACATAAACTTACTGAAAGGACGAAGTATCACATTGAAATAGTAACGAAAAGCATCATCATATTTTTCAATATCAACCTGGTCATCAAACATTTTTTCGTCAGCATAATGCGCACCAAAGGAGTCGCAGCTAAACAACACCTTGTCTTGCTCCAGATAGGTATACATGCTGTCAGGCCAATGCAGGTTAGGCGCACTAATAAATCGCAGTGTTTTGTTTCCCAAATCAATAGTATCCCCATCTTTGACCTGTATATAGTCAAAATTGCTATCTTTAAATAAATCCTTCAGATAGCGGATTGCATTGCCTGAAGCAACCACTTTTGCCTGAGGGGCTATTTCCAGCAAATTTTTCAGATTGCCTGAATGATCAGGCTCTGTATGATTCAATATCACATACTCTATCTCTTTGGGATCAACAACCTTCAGTAGTTTTGCCTTATATTCATCCCAAAATCTTTCCTTGGTAGTTTCAACAACTGCTTTTTTCTCAGCATCAATAAAATAGGAATTGTAGGTAGACCCATATTCCGTTTCCATCACAACATCAAAAGTGATCAGATCTTTATCCAATACCCCTATCCATTTTACATCTTCGGTTACATTCAGTACCTGATTTTTTTCATTATTCATAGTGCTGTATTTTTAATCAAATAATGATTTTTGTTGTATGTCCTCCGGATTCTTCTGTTGACTTTCCCTGGCATCCGGATGATCATCATTATTTTTTATTTCTTCCTGATTTTTGACATTCCCCTGATCCTGCCTGGCATCATCATTCTGCTCCAGGTCCGAACCAGCATCATCTGCCACAACCTCCGGTTCCGGCTCTGGCTCCGGTTCCGGTTCAATCAATTCCAGTTTATCTACCGGGTATTTCGTCAGTCGTTTTCCTTTTGCCTTATACCCTTTGACAGAAATAAATTCCGACAATTTAATTATTTCATTGCTTCTATTTCTGGGCCCATTTTCCGGGTCAAACAATAGCTTCACCTTCGCATGTTGGTTACTGGTAAGATAAACAAGTTTTGAATGCGGATGTTCTGAAATAAAAGAAATTCTTTTTTCCGAAGGCACAAACTGGAATTGTTTGGCATAATAGAAGCCAGAATTCCCTTCAAAGTATACGGCAAACCATTGTTTTTCGGGATCGAATTTTTCCAGGTGGACCATATCCTCGTCAAAATGCGTAGTCAGATCATACCCATAATTTATATAACATCCATTGTTCATAATAGCCAGCAGGCGGTCATCCCCTTTAAAAGCCCCCAGATAGTTTCCATTTTCTTCGATATTGAGGCGGCGAACGCTTTCATCATACCAAATATCCATGGCGCCGAGAGTGGAGACACCATCCTCTTTCTTTTTTACTGAAGCAACAGCATGCTTGGATAATACATTTCCTCTGGCTTTTTTTCCTTTGATCTGATACTCTTTAAAATCGACTTCAAAAGCCAGTTTACGCAAACGGGGTTTAGGACGAAGCCGAACCTTAAGAATTTCTGCTTCGCCATTTGGATTTGCTGAAAAGTATAAAACCCTGGAATCTGGGTTACCCATGGTTAGATTATATTCTTTGTCTCTTTGCACTCCGGTAACAGCAAAACGTTTGATATAGGTAACTTTGGACTTGCCATCCTGATAAACGACATTATAAATGGTGCGGTCATCATTACGTTTAAAAACCCTAACATGCACTATTCCCTTGCCCACAAAAGATTTATCACTAACACGGGTAATAAGATAGGTTCCGTCTTTTCTAAAAACAATAAGCTCGTCAATATCGGAGCATTCCGCAACAAACTCATCTTTTCGCAGGGATGTCCCGATAAATCCTTCCTCCCGGTTAACGAACAGTTTCACATTAGCAACTGCAACCTGAGTTGCATCAATATTTTCAAAGTTCCGGATTTCTGTTTTGCGCTCACGCCCAGCTCCATATTTCTTTTTAATATGTTTAAAATAGTCAATAGCATAGTCTATAATATGATTAAGCTTATGCTTAACATCCTCCAGATCATCTTCGATAGATTTAATCACTTCGTTAGCCTTAAAAGAATCGTATTTAGAAATACGCTTAATACGTATTTCCATCAGCCTGAGGATATCATCTCTGTTAATGTCCCGCCAAAACATATTTTTAAAAGGCTGCAGCCCTTTGTCAATGACATCAATAATTCCTTCGTAGGTCTCGGCCTCTTCAATATCGCGGTAAATTCTTTTTTCGATAAATATTTTTTCCAAAGAAGAAAAATGCCATTGTTCTTCAAGTTCGTGTTTTTGAATTTCCAGCTCTCTTTTCAACAGCGCCACTGTTTGGTCTGTTGAGTCTTTTAATA
Source organism: Bacteroidota bacterium (assembly GCA_051748205.1). GTDB lineage: Bacteria > Bacteroidota > Bacteroidia > Bacteroidales > PWNQ01 > PWNQ01. Next base: position 8,704 of record JBNJHE010000008.1, read on the forward strand.
TTTCAGTGACGCCAATAAATCGAGGGCGGTGATTTTCAATCACACAGGCATTGGGAGAAATAGAGATTTCACAATTGGTAAAGGCATAAAGAGCATCAATTGTTTGATCAGGAGAAACATTATTTGGCAGATGAATTAGTATCTCAACTTTGTTGGAGGTATTATCTTCAATTTGCTTAATTTTTATTTTTCCTTTGTCATTGGCTGTAACCACAGATTCTATCAGGCTGGTTGTTGTTGTTCCAAAAGGGATATCACTAATCAGCAAGGTTTTTTTATCCTGTTTGGTAATCCGGGCTCTCACCCTCACGCGGCTGCCCTTTTTACCATCATTATAGCGGGTAAAATCAGCCAATCCGCCGGCCGGAAAATCGGGAAGTATGTTAAAGGCTTTTCCTTTCAGGTAATGCACAGAGGCATCAATCAACTCAATAAAATTATGGGGCAATATCTTCGACGCCAATCCCACAGCAATCCCTTCCACTCCTTGCGCCAGTAGCAAAGGGAATTTCACTGGCAAAGCGACAGGTTCTTTTTTTCGTCCATCATAAGACAGCTGCCAGTCTGTTGTTTTCGGATTAAAGACAACTTCCAGGGCAAATTTCGATAAGCGGGCCTCGATATAACGTGGTGCGGCAGCGCTATCGCCCGTAAATGTGTTTCCCCAGTTCCCCTGCGTTTCGATCAAAAGATCTTTTTGCCCCAGTTGCACCAGCGCATCGCCGATAGAGGCATCGCCATGAGGGTGATATTGCATGGTGCGCCCAATGATATTGGCTACTTTATTAAAACGCCCGTCATCCATCTCCTTCATGGCATGCAATATCCTCCTGTGAACAGGCTTAAGCCCATCCCGGATATCGGGGACTGCACGCTCGAGAATTACATAAGAAGCATAATCTAAAAACCAGTTTTCATACATTGTATCCAACAACGTACTTCTGGCAGCGCCCTTTCCGGCATCCAGATTATTCTCATTGCTCATCTGCTCCCTATTATCTTGCTCACTCATAATTCTTTTATAGTTTCCATATCCTTAAAAGCACAACTTCCAATAATAAAAACAACAAGGCAGCCATCAAAAACCACGGCCACAATTGCCGCCCCTCGCGTTCGCTCTTCATATCCACGGCCATCTGATCAGCTGATTGTTCGATAATCCGAATCGCCCCGGGCATTTGATCCATATTTAGCAGACGGGTATCGGATTCTCTTCCGTCATAGTTATAGGCTAAAATATCATGCACGGTATCCCTGACCACCAAATCCCAAAAACCACTCCTTTGCTGCTGCGATGAAGCCAAAAACCGAACGCCCTGATCACGACTGATAATCTCGGGGATAAACTCCCCATTCCCTTTTTGTTCTTTCAACACAGGCACCTCATCCTGATGGAGTGTGATGCTATTATTTTTATATTGATTCTGCTCTCCCAAATTAAAATATAGCTGCTCTGTTTCAACCCCTTCAAAGATCATTTTATAAAGCACAGAAAACAATGCATGGGCGACAAAGTTACTACTTTCTTCATTGCTGGCCACTGAAAAAAAGTAAACCCGCCCCTGCTCATAAGGGGCCCGAAGCAAGAAAGGACTGCCATCTTCTATCTGAATCAGCTCCTCTACAGTGCCACGCATTTTATATGTCAGAGCATAATCTTCAAACACAACAGGATAGTCCGGATTCTCCGGTTGAGTAATAAAAATACCATCAAAAAAATCACTCTCCCATTGTATGCCTTCCACCCGGCGCTTTTTATTACGTTTTTCATTCATCTGCATTCCTGTAAAATTCAGAAAGTTATTGTAACTCTCCCGGTCGGAATCCAGAGAAGGAAAAACAATCAAACTCTTTCCGGTTGAGACAAAATTTTGCAATGACTCTTTTAAGCCTGTGGGAATGGACGATAACTGATCCAGTATAACGGCATTATAGGCTGAAAAAGATTGATAATCGATCTGTTGATAATTCACAAAATCGACATTGACCAGTGTATCCGTTTTAAAATAAGCGGAGAGATAAGGATTGTCGTTTTTTTGATTTCCAATAACCAATAAACGAATTTCTTCGGGCACATAAAATGAAAAAAAGAAAGTGTTATCAAAATCCAGGCTTTGGTCTGTGATCTCGATGCGACAAGCATGGAGGCCAGCTGTTTTAATATCGAGGGTAAAGGTGATATCTTTTTGGTCCTGCCCTTGATAGTCTGCATTCAAAGCCATTCTTTGCTGCCCGTTGACAAACAATTTTACAGGCAGGGTATTAATCTCTCCATGCTTTTTCAGTCTCAGATTCAACTCAGCCGATTGGTCGACAAACAGCACCGGACTATCAAACCAGAGGCTGTCAATAAAGGCATTGGGCGTTTCTGCTGCCCCCACCGGCAGGCTGTAATACGACAGGGAGCTATCTAATAATGACGCTGTCAAGTCAAAATTTTGTTGTTGAAAGTCGGAAATCCAAAACACATCACCCTGATCAGAATCCGTATTATGTATCAACTCATGCTGGCGGTCAAGGATCTCACTCAGGGAGCGAAAACGCGACGACAAAGTGGTTTCTTCCACCTGGGATATCAATTGATCACGACTAATAAAGCGTTGCTGAGCTCCAGACATATCATTTGTCAACAGTTGAAACTTCGTGGACGGATCATAGGACTCAGCCAATGCAACAGCCTTGTTTTTAGCTTCATTAAGCAATATTGACCCCGATGGCTCGGCCTGCATGCTATATGAATTATCCAAATATACGCTCACGCGACTTGCCGGATCGCCCCCGGCTTGCCCGCCCGGAAGAAAAGGACCGGCAAAAGCCATTACCAGCATGGCAATAACCAACATCCGCATCAATAATATCAACCAGTGTCTTAAATCTGAACGCTTCTTATTCTGCTCCTGCAATGTTGCTATCAGCTTCGTCTGAGTGAAATATACCTTCTTATACCGCTGGATATTAATTAAATGAATAATAACAGGCACTGCCACTGCAACAAGCCCATACAATACTGCCGGATTGATAAACTGCATCATACTCGATATGATTTTATGCAAAAGTAAAAGGAAACTCATAATTAGTTGTGGAAATAATAAAAAAACTTACACCAACGAATCAAAATATTTTAATAATATTGCAAACAAATCTTTGTACATGATTAAACCTTTCCCAAAAAAGTGTGTCAATAAACTAGAAATAAAAATCCAAGAATCATGAAAAAAATTACAACAATGGTCTTTACCATTTTTATGCTGCTTACAGTTCTATCCTCTAATGTAAAAGCCCAGGACGACTGGACGCTTTACAAAGAAGTGAATGGCATACAAATATTCCAAAAACCAACAGAATGTCATGATGTTGCCAATGGGCTGCATCAGGAGATAATTCTGTTAAAATTTATCAACACCACTTCGGAGGATATGGAAATAAGCTGGAGCCTGGAAGCCTGGTATGATGGCAACTGTGCTACCTGCCATGATCCGGATGATGAAGAATATCAGTTCTCTTTAGCTATCAAAGGTGGCGAAACCATCAGCGGAGTTTGTGACATACAGCAAGGAAATACCCTACGGATTTTCAAAGGTTTCCTTGACAAAGAAGGGACCTCCACCCTCACCCGCTTTGAACTTAACAACATCCGGGCAAACCCGTTGTAACTAGCAACATTTTCGGTAAATTACATGCATTGGCTTTCTCGCCTTAAAAAAAAATTCTATATTTGGCATCTCAAAACAGAGAGTCAACAATAAAATAGTAGTGTCTATGAAAAAAGTATTAATCCCAGGTATCTCTCTAATGATGCTGTTTATGATGTTATTTTCACAAAAGGCAAAAGCCCAGTGTGAGGTAACAGCCAATGCTTACCCACAAGTCGTCTGTGCAGGAGATGCAGTGACGCTTTCCGCTTCCGGAGGCTGTGGTTTTTTAATGAATAATGACTTTAATAACGGAACAATAGGCGTAGGCTGGTCATCAGCTGCTGCAAATCCTGTTTTCAGCAACCCCTGTGGCCCCGGCCCCAATGGAGCTCACCTCTGGGTCGGAACCACGGCATCACAAAGCCGTACCCTGGTCACTGTGGATTACGACGTTTCCATAGGTGGTTGTGATATTGAATGGTGGATGCGCTATGGGCGACAATCCGGCGCTGGCAACTGCGAAGACCCGGATTATTATGACGAAGGCGTTCACTTGCAGTGGTCAACCAACAATGGTGCAACCTGGACAGACTTCCCCGGCCCCGACCAGGACCCTGTCGGCACAAATAGCATTAACCCGCCGTATAACACAACCACACCAGGTACCGGCGGATACTGGGAGCCCGATGGTGTCCCTCCAGACCCACCAACACAATCCGTTTATTACTGGCATGAATATGCCTGTAACATTCCCGTAGCAGCAACTTCTACAGCCACCCAATTCCGCTGGGCGCAACTATCAACCAGTAGCTCTGGTTTTGATGCCTGGGGAATTGATGAAGTGGAAATTAAATGCCCTACCGGTAATCTTAACGTCATCTGGGATCATGGCCCTACAGTATTAAATCCACCCTCTGTTACCCTGCCAGCCCAGGGCAATACCCCTTATGATACCTGCTTTAAAGTAACAGTGTCCGACACCATTAACAGTGCTTCCGACTCCGTTTGTGTTACTGTCAACCCTATCCCAACATCTGATTTTACTATTTCGGACACCAACCTTTGTGGAAATGATTCAACAACCTTTACCTACACAGGCATAGCGTCCTCATCAGCCTTTTATAACTGGGATTTTGACGGAACAACAGGCTCTGGACAAGGCCCGCACACACGATCCTTTAACTCCACCGGAACTAAAACCATTTCCCTGTCCGTAGAGGAAAACGGATGTAAATCATCAACTACATCCAAAACATTAACGGTACATCCCTATCCCAGTGTGAGCTTCTTCCCCTCGCCTACCAACACCTGCGTGGGAGACAGCATCTCGTTTGTCAATCAAACATCTCCGTCAAATTCCGACTGGATGTGGAGATTTGGAGACGGTGATACCAGCTCCGTTGAAAGCCCAATGCACTATTACAACAGCCCGGGAAGCTATGCTGTTTCGCTGAAAGCGACTTCGCAATATGGCTGTATTTCGGAACTAAAGGATATCAATATCACCATACACCCTAACCCCGTAGCAGCTATTGATACAAACTGGGTAAATTATGATCCTAATAATTCACTCTTTCAGTTAGAGCATATTGATGCCTCACAACCCGGTGGAAGTTTATCCATCAATGACTGGTTGTGGACCTTCAATTACAGCGCTCCATCAGGATCCTCAGTAAGCCCGAACAGCAGTACAAATTCTTCGGAAACTGTAACCTACAACGAACAGGGATTCTATACGACCAAGCTTGTCGTTACCAACGAAAAAGGCTGCAAAGATTCCACTATGATAGATATCACCATCTTTGAGCTGAAAATCCCCAATGTAATCACCCCGAATGGCGATGGCCATAATGAAACATTTAAAATCACTGCCATTGAAAGTGGCGTGCTGCAAAATGTCAATCTTCTGGTCTACAACCGATGGGGCAAAAAAGTATATGCATCCTCCAACTACCAAAACGATTTTGATGGCGAAAACCTGGCCGATGGCACCTACTATTTTGTCATGACCTTTAATTCGCCCCGGGGAGAAGAAAAATACAGCGGTATGCTAACAATTCTAAGAGATTAAAGCAAACAGCATAAAATGAGTAAAAAGCCGGGAACAAAATCCCGGCTTTTTTTTTGCCCTTATTAAACCTTCGGGGACTTTTAGCATCCAATGAACAAATCAAAGAATTTAGACCCATGAAAACGTTAACATTTATCACCCGATTCTCAATGATTTTATCGTTGTTTATCTTTTTGTCAAAGACCGCAAGCTCACAGTGTGAGGTAACAGCCAACGCTTATCCACAGGTTATCTGTGCCGGAGATGCGGTAACGCTTAGTGCTTCCGGAGGCTGTGGTTTTTTGATGAAAAACGATTTCAATAATGGAACCATTGGAACAGGCTGGTACTCCACACAAGCCAATCCCGTATTTAACAACCCCTGTGGGCCCGGTCCTAACGGAGCTCACCTTTGGGTCGGAACCACTCCTTCCAATACCAGAACGCTGGTCACTATCGACTATGATGTCTCCATTGGCGGATGTGATGTCAACTGGTGGATGCGTTTTGGACAGGACCCCAACAGCGGCAACTGTGAAGACCCGGATGTACCTGCAGAAGGTGTCCACCTGCAATGGTCTACCAATAACGGAACCACCTGGACAGACTTCCCTGGCGTGAATCAGTACGCAGTAGGAACAAATTCCAATAATCCGCCTTTTAATACTACTCAACTTGGCACCGGTGGCTTTTGGGAACCTCCCAGTGGCGGAACACACGGATCAAATTATCCTCCCACACAAACAATCTATTACTGGCATGAATATGAAAGCCAGATCCCTGTCGCTGCAACCTCAACCCAAACAAGATTCCGCTGGGCACAACTATCAACCAGTAGCTCTGGGTTTGACGCCTGGGGAATTGATGAAGTGGAAATTAAATGCCCTACCGGTAATCTGAGCGTCATCTGGGATCATGGCCCTACAGTATTAAATCCACCCTCTGTTACCCTGCCAGCACAAGGCAATACCCCTTATGATACCTGCTTTAAAGTAACAGTATCCGACACCATTAACAGTGCTTCCGACTCTGTTTGTGTTACGGTCAACCCTATCCCAACATCTGATTTTACTATTTCGGACACCAGCCTTTGTGGTAATGATTCAACAACCTTTACCTATACAGGCATAGCATCCTCATCAGCCTTTTATAACTGGGATTTTGACGGAGCAACAGGCTCTGGACAAGGGCCACACACACGATCCTTTAACTCAACAGGAACTAAAACCATTTCCCTGTCCGTAGAGGAAAATGGATGTAAATCACCAACCACAACCAAAACACTCAGTGTTCACCCCTATCCCAGTGTGAGCTTCTTCCCATCCCCTACCAACACCTGTATGGGAGACAGCATCTCGTTTGTCAATCAAACGTCTCCGTCAAACTCCGACTGGATGTGGAAATTTGGAGACGGCGATACCAGCTCCGTTGAAAGCCCAATGCACTATTACGACAGCCCGGGAAGCTATGCTGTTTCGCTGAAAGCGACTTCACAACATGGCTGTATCTCGGAACTAAAGGATATCAATATCACCATACACCCAAACCCCGTAGCAGCTATTGATACAAACTGGGTAAATTATGACCCTAATAATTCACTCTTTCAGTTAGAGCATAATGATGCCTCACAACCCGGTGGAAGTTTATCCATCAATGACTGGTTGTGGACCTTCAATTACAGCGCTCCATCAGGGTCCTCAGTAAGCCCGAACAGCAGTACAAATTCTTCGGAAACTGTAACCTACAACGAACAGGGATTCTATACGACCAAGCTTGTTGTTACCAACGAAAAAGGCTGCAAAGATTCCACTATGATCGACATCACCATCTTTGAGCTGAAAATCCCCAATGTAATCACCCCGAATGGCGATGGCCATAATGAAACATTTAAAATCACTGCCATTGAAAGTGGCGTGCTGCAAAATGTCAATCTTCTGGTTTACAACCGATGGGGTAAAAAAGTATATGAATCCTCCAACTATCAAAACGATTTTGATGGCGATAACCTGGCCGATGGCACCTACTATTTTGTCATGACCTTTAATTCGCCCCGGGGAGAAGAAAAATACAGCGGTATGCTGACAATTCTAAGAGATTAAAGACAATCCAATAAAAAATCCCTGCAGCCGGATTATTTCCAGCTACAGGGATTTTTTTTATTGTCTTTAGTTTTGAGTATAACCTTAAATCTGGAATTAAGATCAGGTCAGTGCTTTCCGGTAAAAATGGCTGTCCGATCTATCGCATAAGCTATTGTGATAACCATTCCCAACACTTTGCTCCGGCTTAAAACAACGTATGTACAAACAGATCAGGAGGCTTTATGAATATCCTCTTCGGCTTTAGATAAGGGCATCTTTGCTTGATTCTGTTCAATAATATCCAACTCAAAGCGCAAATTATCAATGATAAAGTCCTGACGCTGCGGTGTATTTTTGCCCATATAAAACTTCAGGGTTTCGTCGGTAGAAACATTATCTTTAAGGATAATCGGCTCAAGGCGAATATCTTTACCGATCAAATGGCCAAACTCATCAGGTGATATTTCGCCCAGACCTTTAAAGCGTGTAATTTCAGGGTTTCCTTTCAGTTTTTTCATAGCTTCCCTCCGCTCTTCTTCGCTATAACAATAAAAGGTTTGCTTACGATTTCTGACCCGGAATAAGGGTGTTTGTAAAATATACAAATGGCCCTTTTTCACAAGCTCCGGAAAAAACTTCAAAAAGAAAGTCATTAGCAGTAAGCGAATATGCATACCATCAACATCGGCATCCGTAGCAATAACAATATTGTTATAGCGTAGATTTTCCAATCCATCTTCTATATTAAGTGCCGTTTGGAGTAAGTTAAACTCCTCATTTTCGTACACAATTTTCTTAGAAAGGCCATAGCTATTCAGCGGCTTTCCTTTCAGGCTAAAAACAGCCTGGGTTCTCACACGCCGGGCTTTAGTAATCGAGCCACTGGCAGAGTCACCCTCAGTAATAAATAAGGTCGACTCCAGGCGATCGTCATCGGATGAATTATAATGCACTTTACAATCGCGCAGTTTTTTATTGTGCAGGCTAGCCCTTTTTGCTGTCTCCCGGGCTTTCTTTTTGATCCCGGCCATCTCCTTTCTTTCCTTTTCGTTCAGCTGAATTTTTTGCAGCAATAAATCAGCCGTCTCCGTATGCATGTGAAGATAGTTATCCAGGTTTCTTTTGACAATATCCATCACATAATTCCGTATCGTCTGCCCGTTGGGTTCTATATGCTGGGAGCCCAGTTTTGTTTTTGTCTGAGACTCAAATACAGGCTCCTGTATCTTAATACTAAAAGCTGATGCAATAGACCCGCGAATATCAGCAGGGTCAAAATCCTTTTTATAAAACTCTCTGATGGTCTTAACAATAGCTTCACGAAAAGCAGCCTGATGCGTGCCGCCCTGAGGGGTATGCTGTCCGTTTACAAAAGAATGATAGTCCTCTCCATATTTCTTTGCACAATACGAAAAAGCACATTCAAAGTCCCCTTCCCCGATATGAATTACTGGAAAGAGAAACTCCTCATCAACCTGATGTGTCAACAAATCCAGCAGTCCATTATCCGATTTAATCGTCTGATTATTAAATCTAAGTGTTAATCCACGGTTGAGATAGGCATAATTCCATAATTGTTTCTCAACAAATTCTAAAATGTAGCGATAGTTTCCAAAAACTTCCCTGTCCGGGATGAATTTCACAAAAGTACCATTGCGCTCATTGGTGCTCACCAGATTCTCGGATTGTAAAACCCCTTTTTCATATGCTACTTCTTTGGCCTTTCCATCACGTACCGAGCGTACAAAGAAATATTCAGACAATGCGTTAACAGCCTTCGTTCCAACGCCGTTAAGGCCGACAGCCTTTTTAAAGACCCTGGAATCATATTTTGCCCCAGTGTTTATCTTTGACACACATTCAATCACCTTACCTAAGGGGATACCCCGCCCATAATCACGAACAGATACTGTACTTCCATCGATAGCGATATCAACCTTCTTGCCATTACCCATAACAAACTCATCGATAGAGTTATCGATTGTTTCCTTCAACAAAACATAAATCCCGTCGTCACGCGAAGAACCCTCTCCCAGCTTGCCAATATACATACCCGGTCGCTGACGGATATGATCTTTCCAATCAAGAGACTTAATACTTTGTTCATTATATTCCGCTTGCATAATCTGTATTTTTTGCAAAATTAATAAGGAGTACCCTTGCTTTTTCAGGGGTATCAAAAAACTTATCAATAGTGAGCTGTTGATTATTCTGGTGCAACACCTTATCTGGTCAAATTTTTCTGCGGCGCCTCAAAAATAGCATCCGGATAATCAATTTGTGATAAAAACAACCCTTTGGCAGGAGCAGAAGTCGCAGCTTTGCGGCGATCACCGGCCGCCATAATTACAGGCAGATCATTTTCGCTTAGCTTTCCTCTTCCTACTTCAAGCAGTGTCCCCACAACAGCCCTCACCATATTTCTCAAAAAACGATTGGCCGTGATTGTAAATACGTACTGCTGCTGATCTTCTTCCCAGAAAGCATCCTGTACATCACAAATAAAGTTGTTGACATCAGTTCCGCTACGGGCAAAACTCCTGAAATCATGCTTGCCTATAAGATACTGAGCAGCCTCATTCATAGCAGCAAGGTCGAGCACAGGCGTATAAAAATAAGCCAGATGGTGCAAAAACGGATCTTTCGACCGGGTAATATAATATTGATAGGTCCGGCGAATGGCATCATATCGCGCATGGGCTTTAGGCCTGACCGGCACAATATCATGAACCACAATACTTTTTGGCAAAAACCAGTTCAGCTTAAAAATAATTGTCGGCAGATCATCAGAGATCTCAAGATCAATATGAGCCATATAATTGCGTGCATGCACGCCGGTATCCGTTCGTCCGGCTCCAGTAAAGGTAACTTTTTGCCGAAAAAAGGTTGTAAAATGGTCTTCCAGACATTGTTGCACCGTATATGCGCTAGCCTGGCGTTGCCAGCCATGAAAATCCCCTCCGCAATATGACAATTTTACAAAATATCGCACACCAATGCTTTTTTTGATACCGACCTTGCTGATAGAATAAAAAGCAAACAACCGGTCTGTAGTTTGATATGGCAAAAATAACAAAACTGATCTAAAAACCATTGTTTGAATAACAAGGGGATCAAAACTAATTTAGACTACCTATAAATTAATAAAATCAGTCAAAAAAACCCGTATTGTTATTCCACTAACAAAAGTCTTTGTTATCTTTGACGCTAAATTGTGAATCGATTAACAACAAAAAACCAAACAATTATTATGGAGGTTCAAATGTCAAATACAGTAAAAATGGTCAAAGAGCTTGTCGATAAGCACGGCAGGGAACGCTCATCATTAATGGCCATTCTACAGGGTGTCATCGACCGCAAAAAATACCTTAGCGATGAAACCCTCACCGAGATCGCTCGTGAAATGGATTTATCAGCAGCGCAAGTGTATGGCACCGCATCATTTTATACTTTTCTGGATACTGAGCCCAGGGGAGAATATGTAATCCGTGTGTGCCGCACAATAACCTGTGATATGAAAGGGAAAAGAGAAATACTTCATACCCTGGAAGATATTCTGAAGGTCAATGTTGGAGAGACAACATCAGACAACAAGTTCACACTTTTGGAGACCAATTGTCTGGGCTGGTGTCATAAAGGCCCGGTCATGCTCATCAACAACAAGGCCTACACCGAGCTGACCCCCGAAAAGGTAAAAGACATCATCACTGAAATCAAGCACAACAGCTAAAAAAACAGATATTATGGTACAGAAAAAACAATTAAAACGAGTTGATATAATCTTCAGTGAGGAATGTAATTTTGACAAAGTTCTGGCTGAAGCACTGACAAAGCCAAACGAAGAGATTATCCAATCGCTATTAGACTCCGGACTTCGTGGCCGCGGAGGCGCTGGCTTTCCAACGGGCATGAAATGGAAATTTACAGCCCAGGAAGAAGCCGATGAACGCTTTATCATCTGCAACGCAGATGAAGGGGAACCCGGTACATTTAAGGACCGCGAGATACTATTTAAAGTTCCCAAAAAAGTTTTTGGTGGCATGGCTGTGGGTGCTAAGGTTATTGGTGCAAAAGAAGGGTTTATCTATTTGCGTGGAGAGTACAAATTCCTGTTGGACGATCTGCAAAAAGAGTTGGATGAATTTCACAAGCTTTTAGACAATCTGAAGATGGATTTCCGCATTAAGATCGTTACCGGTGCCGGTGCGTATATTTGTGGAGAAGAAAGTGCCTTGTTTGAATCCATGGAAGGAAAACGTGGAGAGCCCCGAAACAAGCCCCCGTATCCAACCGTTAGCGGTTACAAAGGAAAGCCCACGGTAATCAACAATGTGGAAACACTTGTTTATGCCTTAACGATTTGCCGCCTTGGAGCAGAAGAATTCAAAAGCCTGGGTACTGATGACTCCCGTGGGTCAAAAGTCTTCTCTGTTTCCGGAGACACACCAATACCCGGTATCTATGAATTGGAATTGGGAATGACTTTAGAGAATTTTGTCGAAGAATTTGGTGATGGCGATACAAAATCGGTGCAGGTTGGAGGTGCAGCAGGATTCTGTGTACCCCGTAAGCACTTTAAAGATACGATTATTGGGTTTGAAGGCGTCCCGACAGGAGGCTCCATGATGCTCTTTAACAGCTCCCGCTCGATGTATAATGTGATTCATAACTACCTGGAGTTTTTTGAAGAAGAATCCTGCGGACAATGCACCCCCTGCCGGGTCGGTTGTCAGCAACTCTTGTTAGGAGTAGAAGCTGTCAAAAGCGGAGAGAAACCAATCTCCTACCTCGACGAATTATTAAAACTTTCCGAAACAATGAAGCTCACAGCAAAATGCGGATTAGGTCAATCTGTAGCAAACTCGTTTGCTTCCATTACAGAAAACTTTAAAGAAGAAATGATCTACTAGTCAATTGCTTGTCAAACCAAAACTATTAAGAAAATGTCAAATATGATCAATTTAAAAATAGACGGAATCGATGTCAGCGTTGAGGAAGGGAAAACAGTTCTTGATGCTGCTAAAAAAGTAAAAGTTAAAATACCAACGCTTTGCTATCATGAAGATTTATGTATAGCCGGCAACTGCCGTGTATGCGTTGTGGAACAAACCGGTGCTAAAGGCCTTGTAGCCGCATGCGCCGCCCCGGCCCAGGAAGGAATGGACATCCACACCAACACGCTAAAGGTTAGACGTTCTCGTAAGCACATTATCGAATTATTGCTTTCCGAACACAATGCTGATTGTACCAAATGTTATAAAAACGGCAACTGTGAATTGCAGGAATTAGCAAATGAATACCGAACAGGAAATCAAGTGTTTTTGGATCTGGTTAAAGAAAAAAATTATACCATCGACCAATCATCTCCTTCAATTATGAAGGACGACAGCAAATGTATCCGCTGTCAGCGCTGTGTAAGAACCTGTGAACAAATACAATCGGTTAGTGCTTTGGCTGTAGCCAATAAAGGCGGACAAATGAAGATTTCCAGCTTCTTCGACAAACCACTGCACGAAGTAGTATGTACCAATTGTGGTCAATGTATCAACCGTTGCCCGACAGGAGCCTTAATTGAAGTTTCCAATATTGATGATGTCTGGGATGCCATTTATGATGAAAAGAAACATGTGATTGTACAGACAGCCCCGGCAGTACGCGTTGGACTTGGCGAAGAATTAGGTTTTGATCCTGGTTCCAGGGTTACTGGCAAAATGGTTACAGCCCTGAAGCGCTTAGGCTTTAATTCGGTTCTGGACACACAGTTTACTGCCGACCTTACCATTATGGAAGAAGGCACCGAGCTGCTGACACGCTTGAAAAAAGCATTGGTCGACGGCGACCCATCTGTTAAACTCCCGATGACAACATCCTGTTCTCCAGGCTGGGTTAAATTCATAGAACACACCTTCCCGGAATATCTGGATAATGTCTCCAGCTGTAAATCACCACAACAAATGTTTGGAACCCTGGCCAAGACCTATTATGCAAAGCAACGCAACCTGGATCCAAAAGACATTGTTTCGGTATCGGTGATGCCATGTACAGCCAAGAAGTTTGAAGCAGATCGCCCGGAAATGACAGACTCTGGCTATAAAGATGTAGATTATGCCATCACCACCAGAGAGCTGGCCATCATGGTTAAGCAAGCCGGCCTGGAATTTATGGAATTGGACGACATGAAGTTTGACAGCCTGATGGGTGATTCGACTGGAGCAGCCACAATTTTTGGCGCTACCGGCGGTGTAATGGAGGCGGCTCTGCGAACAGCCTATGAGATAGTAACAGGAAGGGAAGTTCCTTTTAGCGACCTGAATATTATGCCAGTGCGTGGATTCGAAGGTGTTCGTCAAGCCAGTGTTAAGATAGAGAATCCCGTTGAAGACTGGAAATTTCTCGATGGTGTTGAACTAAAATGCGCTGTGGCTCATGGCCTGGCAAATGCACGTGAACTGATGAATGCCGTAAAATCCGGAGAGGCAGAATATCACTTTATCGAAATCATGGCCTGCCCGGGTGGTTGCCTTGGTGGTGGCGGACAGCCCATACCCACCAACCAACAAATTCGTGACAGACGTACCAGAGCGATCTATGAAGAAGACATGAACATGCCAGTGCGGAAATCACATGAAAACCCGGAAATCATTAAAATCTATAATGACTTTTTGGGTGAGCCACTGGGCCATAAATCGCACGAATTGCTTCATACCAAATATGTTAAGCGCGAGCGCTACTAGAATAAGCCTACAAAAATCAAAAAAGGGATCGCATAGCCATGCGATCCCTTTTTTAATTTTGTCTGTTATTTTATTAACACTGTTAATTTTTTAACATAATTTTTGCTTAATCTGCTCCCCTTTTCGTATCTTTGAAGCCTAAACAAACGAATATGGTGTTATCTGAAAATAAAAATCAATCGCTAACCCTCGACAGCCTGGCTAAACTTGTTGATGGCGAAATTGTTACACATAGCGAAAACCTGGACGAAGTTGTTGAATTTGCTTTTGCTTCGGATTTAATGAGTGATGTACTCATGCTTGAATCGGACAAGGTATTGCTGATTACCGGTTTAGCTAACCCACAAGTCATACGTACGGCAGAAATGTCCGATATCAATTACATCATTATTGCGCGCAGGAAAAAGTGCAGCACCGAAATGCTTGAGCTTGCCAGGGAGTGCAATATTACGTTAATCGAAAGCAACTATTCGGTTTTTCGCATTAGCGGACTTTTATTTGGACATGGCATAAAACCGATATTTTAGCATTTTGAATATAACCTACGACATAGAAGGCGGTAACTTTAGCGCTGCCGGGATGGCATCCAGCTCAGTAAAAAAAATGCTGAAGCAGCTCAATATCGACATCAAAATCATCAAACGTCTGGTGGTAGCCATGTACGAAGCTGAGGTAAACATCGTGGCCCATGCCTGGTATGGAGAGGCCAGGGTTGATGTCAATGCCGAACGAATCAAGGTCGTTTTTTCCGATCATGGCCCCGGAATAACAGACATTGACAAAGCCATGGAAGCAGGCTATTCCACAGCATCAGAACAAGTCAGGGAAATGGGCTTTGGTGCTGGTATGGGATTACCCAATATCAAATCGAATGCTGACGTTCTAAACATTCGTAGTGAACCCGGTAGTGGTACGGAAGTTGAAATTATCTGCTACCTCAACGCCAAAGAATCATGACAACAAAAGAATTTCATCATGCATTAAAAATTGACCAGGAGCTTTGTATCGGCTGTGCCAACTGTATGCGCGTGTGTCCAACTGAAGCCATCCGGGTAAGAGAAGGAAAGGCTTATCTGGAAGCAAACCGCTGCATTGATTGTGGTGAATGTTTCAGACATTGCCCTGTCAATGCCATTGTTATCGAGCAAGATGACTTCAATAAAATCTTTGATTATCCATACCGTGTGGCTCTTATTCCGGCTGTATTTCTGGGGCAGTTCCCTGAGGAGATCTCAAACGAAGCCATCCACAGCAGCTTAAAAGCCCTGGGGTTTACCCATATTTTGGAAGTGGAAAATTCTGTTGACATAGTTTATCAGGGATTACAAAAAGAAATAAAGAAAAAAAACAGCAGCAAACCGGCCATATCCACCTTTTGTCCAGCGATTGTCCGGCTCATACAGGTGCGCTTTCCTTCTTTGATTCCCAATCTGTTATCCATAAAACCGCCCCTGGACATTGGCGCGATATATTTAAGGGAAAAACTAGAAAAGGAAGGCATACCCCCTCAGGAGACAGGATTATTTTATATCACACAATGTGCTGCTAAGATAGCGGCCATCAAAAGTCCAGTAGGTGAAAGCAGCTCTCCGATAAACGGCGTCATCAACATGGACTATATCTACAACAAAGTCTATACAACGATAAAGCAACAGGACAATGACTATTGCGCCATTCCTGACAAGCAGGAACTGGACAAACGAGATATCCTCTGGAGTTTAACCAATGGTGAAAAAGATCATATAGGGCAACGCAGTTTGGCCATTGACGGTATTAACAATGTCATGGATTTTCTGGAGCGAGTAGAAAATGAAGAGATCAACACCATAGACTTTTTAGAACTCAGGGCCTGTGACGAGAGTTGTGCCGGAGGTGTTTTAACCGGGGGCAACCGCTTTTTGACAGTAGAACGCATGCGCAATCGCGCTCAGAGAGCACAAAATGTCCACAAGAAGGAAATTCTGAATTACAAAACACAGCTGATGAAACAGATCCACACGGGCCCGGTTGATGCCCGCTCGATGCTGAAGTTGGATAACGATCTCTCTAAAGCCATCCGGAAAATGCAACAGATCCAAATGACCATGGAACGCCTCCCTCGCGTGGACTGTACTATTTGCGGAGCTCCCACATGCCGGGCACTGGCAGAAGATATTGTTCAGGGCAAAGCCAACATTAACCAGTGTATCTTTATTCAAAAAAGAAAAGAGCAAAAAGACCTGATGACACAGCAAGAGTCTCTGAAAATTATGAAATCAGTATGGGGAAAACCCAAATTAGACAAAAACCGATGATATGAACCTGAAAGAAATTGTAAACGTATTGGATTTATGCGTATTTTGTGGAGAAGAAGGCCTGGAGAAATCTGTATCCGGAGGCTATAGCTCCGATTTATTAAGTGATGTGATGGGAAATGCTAAAGAAAATCAGATTTGGATTACCTTACAAACACACAAAAACATCATGGCCATAGCCTCCTTAAAAGATCTGGCAGCCATTATCCTGGTTAAAGGATTACAGCCGGATAGTGAGACTATGGAATTTAGCAGGAAAGAAAGCATCCCGATTCTGGGTACATCGAAGGAAGCTTTTGAGATTAGTGGAATGCTGTATAATCTGATCAATGCCTGACATGAATCATTACCGCGCCGACTTACATATGCATACTGTTTTATCCCCCTGTGGTGACCTGGAAATGAGCCCGCACCATATTCTGGATAAAGCTTCGCAGCGTGGACTTGACATAATCGCTATCACTGATCATAATACAACACTACATGCTCAAGTCATAAGCAGTCTTTCTGGCATGTATGGAATCCGGGTAATCAGCGGCGCTGAAGTAACCTCCAAAGAAGAAGTCCATTGTGTTTGTCTACTCCCTGATGATAAACTCGCAGAATTTCAGAGCTATTTAAACCAATACCTTATTCAAATACCTAATGACCCCCAAAAGCTGGGTGAACAATTAGTAGTAAACGAGGCAGAAGAAATTTTGCAGGAAATCCCCTACTCTCTTCTCGCATCATTAGATCAAAGTATTGATGAAATCAACAAAAAGGTTCATCAGCTCAACGGTCTTTTTATCCCGGCCCATATTGAAAGGCCAATGTTTAGTCTGTTGAGCCAGCTGGGATTTCTACCGAATGACCTAAATGAAGATGCACTGGAGATCTCATCACACACTACCAAAGAAGCCATGATCAGTAAATATCCGCACCTCAAAGAAAAAACACTTATCCAATCAAGTGATGCTCACTATATTGAAGACATTGGAAAAACACATACCTTGTTCAAAATGAAAAACAGAAGCTTTGAAGAATTGAGAAAAGCAATACATCAAACCGAAGGACGTAACACTTATATCTGATCGTGATGAAAACACTGGCCTACCATATCCTGGATATCACTGAGAATGCTGTCACAGCAAAAGCTGATGGTATTGAGATATCAATAGATGAAAACACTGCAAAAGACTATTATGAGATCATCATAAAAGATAATGGGACAGGCATGACAAAAGAAACTCTAAGGCAAGTCTCGGACCCGTTTTATACCTCACGGACAACGCGACGGGTTGGTCTGGGGATTCCGCTTTTCCGGCAAAATGCCCTCCAAAGTGGAGGCCGGTTTTCGATTGTTTCCAAACCTGGAAAAGGCACCACCGTAAAAGCCCGTTTTGGACTAAGTCATCTCGACCGACCACCCGTAGGAAACCTGCAAAGCGCTATACTCCACCTGATTTTTGTTAATCCTGAAATCCACTTTGTTTATCAGCATAAAACTGCTCAAGATCAGTTTTCTTTTGACACCAATGAAATAAAAAAAGCTGTTGGAGATATTCCTTTGAATCATCCAAAAGTAAAACCGCTACTTCAGGAAATGATACAGGAAAACCTTAAGCATATTAACGCCATAAACTCATAAATTCCCAAAACCAACCCTATCTTATATATTTCAGACTCCTAATCCCTTATCAACACATCCAGGATTTAAAAAGTTAGCTGATTGCATTTGTAAAAAAAATCCACTCCACCAATTAATTGTTCCATTGCCACCCGGGGCTTACCTATGTTTAGAGTTTGTCAGCTGATTTGCAATGACATCAGAAATTTCAGATTTCACGACTAAAATCTACTGCGTACACACATTGATTATCATTTGCATATAACAATCAAGTGTAAGTTTGGAAAAATCTCACTAAGCGAACAATCAATAAATAATTTTTATTACCACAAACGAACTATGCAAATAAAGATCGATTTATAAGCAGGGAAGAATTAGTAAAACTTTAACAATCGAAAAAAGCCAGATATATAAACTTATTTTATTTGAAACACATACACATAAATCTATCTACATCAATTTTTTGCACATATAAATAACTTCACTGATAAGCCAGTCCAGGCAAAAAAGCAAAAATCCGACTTGTGGATTATAGAAGTTTGCAAGCAGGTATACGAGTATTCGCAAACTTATAATATTTTTGTTGCTTTTTAGCTAAAAACAGACAGGACAAAATAATACAGCTATGGCGAAACAGGAAATCACCAATGAGAATTCAGCAGACAGCAATGAGGTAGCAAAAGCCACAGGGCTATTACGGTGGATTGAAATAATCGGCAACAAGCTACCACATCCTTTTTGGCTATTTGTCTGGATTGTTGTTTTGATAGTCGTAATCAGTGGCATAACTGCATTTTTTGGAGTTGAAGCCACCCAACCGGGGACAGGAGAAACAGTCAGTGCCAGAAATCTTTTATCCGGTGATGGACTTCGATGGTTTGTAGAGAATCTGGTAACCAACTTTGCTCATTTTGCGCCACTGGGATTGGTTTTGGTTATGTTAATGGGGGTATCTGTAGCGGAGCAGTCAGGGTTGTTAACCGTCATTATGCGCCGGATCACCTATTCGACACCCAAAAAAGTAATTTTTCCTGTAATCTTTATGATGGGAGCGATGGGCAATATAGGATCGGATGCAGGAATAGTTGTTGTCCCTCCCATAGCAGCCATAATATTTATGCAAATGGGCTACCACCCCATAGCAGGATTGATTGCTGGATATGCTGGTGCTACAGCTGGGTTTACGGCAAATATTATGATCGCCGGCACAGATGTTTTGCTGGCAGGCATCACCACTCAAATCACCCAGGGCATGAATCCGCCGATGGAAGTTAGTGCTACAGCAAACTGGTATTTCATGATTGCCTCCACCTTTGTGTTAGGGTTGGGCGGAGCTTTTATTGTAAGGTATTTCACTATTCCGCGGGCCGCTCATTTTAAAGGCATGGATAAAGTAGCCTCATTTGCAGAACAAAACAAAGCACTACGTCCGGAAGAAAAAAAAGGACTAAAAAACGCCGGGATTTCTGCTTTAGTTTATATGGCCTTAATTGCTCTGCTGGTATTACCACCCGGAGCGCCATTGCGCGACCCCGCAACCGGCGCCATAGTACCTTCACCCTTTTTGCGGGGGCTAGTGCCGATTTTATTCTTTCTATTTGCTATTCCGGGTTACTTTTATGGGAAAGCTACAGGAACCATCAAAAAGCGGGACGATGTATTGAAATTTATGGAGCAGGGCATGAAAAACCTCTCTGGTTATATTGTTCTTATGCTGATCGTAGCACAATTTGTGGAACTTTTTTCCCGCTCTAACCTCGACTCCATCCTTGCTATACAGGGTGCTGGCTTCCTGGAATCCACAGGGCTAACGGGCTTCTTATTAATCATTTTATTCATCGTTCTAATTGCTTTTTTGAATATTTTTCTGGGCAGCGGCTCGGCCAAATGGGCTATTTTTGCCCCCATTTTTGTTCCTATGCTGGCCCAGCTAGGGTACAGCCCCGCCTTTGTACAACTGATGTACCGTGTGGGAGACTCCATCACCAACTGCGTGTCTCCGCTTTATGTTTACTTCCCTCTACTGATCGGCTGGATCCACCAATACGACAAACGCCTTAAGATTGGCACTATTATTTCATTGCTGGTCCCCTATGCTATCGTCTTATTAATTATGTGGATAGTGCTTATTTTCATTTGGTTCTTCTTAAATATCCCCATTGGAGTAGGTGAGTTTATCAGAATCTAAAATATTACGGGCTGTAAAGTACAGCCCGTTCTTTTTCTAATTGCCTACAACAAAAAGACTTTTACCGCTTTTAGGCAGGCTTGCATTATAAAAAATTCAACTTAGAATACCAAAAACCGTTTTACGCCTTTTCCCTTTTCCGTTGTGATACTGATAAAATAGAGGCCAGGCGTCAGGCCTTTCAGATTGATTTGGGAAGTAGACTGCTGGCATGAAATTTCTTTCACTTTTGTTCCAGTCTCTGTATATATTTCAATCAGATAAGGATTGCCATCATACTGCTTCAGCCGAAGGTTTATCAGACCTGAAGATGGATTCGGAAACAATTCAAAATCCTTTGCTGAAACCCATTCTGCTCCCATAAGGACAGGAGACACATCCAGCGAAAAAATCCAGGTATCAATAGTGCCCATGTTTGTATCCAAATCATAATCATCAGAAGTACTAACAGAGCCAATATGAAGCTCACCACTCAGCTCATCCAGGTACATGGAAGTAAAATCGGTATTTGTCATAAGGTCATTACCATCTGTACCACTGCCACCATAATGCCCAAGCAAGGTCGTACTAACACTGTCAAAAGCTATCAAACATAAATCTATTTCACCATAACTATTGACATTAACGCTGTCGTCAGTCATTAAGAGGCCCAGAAATTGATTATCCTTATATTCAATTACTTCATGCAAAATATCATTAGCGTTCCAGCCGACACACCTTGTCCATAAAGTATCACCGTTTTCGCTAAATTTAATCACATAACCATCCAGTCCACCTTGATTATCATGGATATCTTTATCGTCAGAGGGCGTATAACCATATGCCAGATAATTTCCATCATTCAGGGGTGTCAAACCGGCAAGATATTCATCCTCAGAACCCCCAAGATTGATATACCAAATCTCCTCCCCCAAAGAATTAAGCTTTTGTAAAAAGCAATTCGTTCCGTCTGTATAAGGAGCCTGAGTATTTTTGGAGAATGTTTCGCTACGGGTATTTCCAGCCAGGATAAAACCGCCATCACTGGAGGCATATCCATCCACATAATGGTCATTACCTACTCCGCCATACGCTTTACTCCATACCAGATTCAGGTTGGAATCAAGCCGTAAAGCCCAGGCATCCATGCTACCGTGATTCACTTGCAGCAAACCATCAGAAGATGATGCCATACCTAAAAACAAGTATCCTTTGTAAAAAGCAGGTATCACTCTGGAAAGCCTGTCGTCGTTGGAACCACCAAACCTTTCCTTATGAATCACACCTCCCAAAGAATCAACCACATAGGCAAAGCCATCGACAGTACCACAGGAAGACACTCCGCTAAAATCGCCATTCCCTGAGCTTGTATAGCCAGTAATCAACCGAAAACCATTGCGGGTTTCTATAATGTCTTTAGCATAATCTGAACTTGAACCACCAAAAGACAGGGAAAAGACCGAATCGCCAGAAGCATTGACTCCCATGATCCAGGCATCCATAGATCCGTTATTTTGTCCTACATGACCATCATCAGAACCAGAGTATCCTACATGAAAGTAAGTGTCATCAATCTTTCGAAGGCTTTCAATCATCTCAAGGTGAGAACCACCAAATGAGTGTGACCAAATTAGCTGTTGACTAAAAAGTGGATTGCCTGTAAACAGGAATAAAAAAATAAGTATAAAATTTTTCATAGGTCTATATTTTTATTAAAGTAGGTAATATGTTTACCCCGTCTTTCTTTTTTTCGGGGGGAACTCGCATGCAATAACCCACCTAAGGCGGATCGTGGCCCGGGTCATAATAAAAATGAATTCGGCTATGTTTTGCTAAGATACGAAGAATTAAACTCAAAGTCAACCATTAACAAATATATTTGTGTTTTTATTCCGCAAGAGTAGTCTGTATATTTTGGTTAACTTTGCCTGTGAAAAAAAAGTATATATGGAAATAACAAAAGATATTGGCCGCATTTGTCAGCATTTAGTTAAAATAGGCTGGGTAGAAGCCAGTGCTGGAAATTTATCGTATCGCATGGATAAGAGCGAGCATATTGAATGTGAAAACACCTGGTATGATTTGGGTTTTGAGCTGGAGCACTTAAAAGGGCATCAGATATTAGTTACCGGTTCAGGAACACGCATGCGCGAGATACAATACCTTCCGGACGAGAATATGGTGATCGTTTTTATATCCGCCGATGGCCGTCGCTATGCATACCAACCTTTAGCAAAAGAAAAGCAACAACTCAAACCCACCTCAGAGTTATTCATGCATCTCCATATTCATGACCGTTTGCTTAGGGACAAAGCTACTGATCGTGTAGTCTTACATGCCCATATCACCGACTTTATCGTATTATCACACTGCGAGCCGGAGTTACATTCGGCATTACTCACCAAAAAGCTACAAAACATTCACCCGGAAATGGATTTATTGATTCCTGAAGGTGCTGGTGTGATCTCCTTTTTATCTTCCGGCAGCCTGGCTTTAGCAACAGAAGCTGCTGAAGTGCTCTCGGAGTATCCGGTAGCCGTGATGATGAAACATGGTGGTATTGCCACCGGACCCAACTTTGACATTGCCATGGACCGCCTTGAGCTAATCAATAAACTTATATCCATTTTTTTGCGAATCCGGTAATATTTTATGCTTAGCGATTTTACTAAAACAATAATATCAGGGACCAGGCCTCTCCCGTTATTGTGCCGGCATCTTTAGCTGCATTAATCCTAAAAAATAAAACAAAAAAGCCCAAAAAATACTATCTTTGCAGCACTTTTTAGAAGGTTAGAAGCATGGATATTAAGCTAAATACTATAGAAGAAGCCATTGAAGCTATACGCAATGGTGAGTTAATCATTGTGGTAGACGATGAAGACCGTGAAAATGAAGGCGACTTTATTGTGGCTGCAGAGAAAGTCACTCCGGAAGTCATCAATTTCATGACTATTGAAGGGCGTGGATTAATATGCGCTGCGCTCACAGAAGAGCGCTGCGAAGAGCTGGACCTTGAGTTGATGGTAACGCATAACACAGCCCAGTTAGCCACAAACTTCACTGTTTCTGTTGACTTAAACGGACATGGTGTAACAACCGGCATTTCAGCATCAGACAGAGCCAAAACCATACAGGCTTTAGCTGACCAGAAAACAAAGCCAGAAGACCTGGGGCGTCCCGGACATGTCTTTCCCCTGAAAGCGAAGAAGAATGGCGTCATCCGGCGTGCCGGGCACACCGAAGCCTCTATAGACCTGGCTCGTCTGGCTGGACTCAAACCTGCTGCTGCGCTTGTCGAGATCATGAACGAAGATGGTAGCATGGCTCGCCTACCCAACCTTTTTAAAATAGCCAAAAGGTTTGATCTGAAAATCGTCAGCATCGAAGACCTGATCGCTTATAGAATTCAAAACGAAAGCCTGATCAACAAGGAAGAGGAGGTTGACCTGCCCACAGATTATGGTCACTTCCGCCTGCATGCCTACCGTCAAAAAAGCAATAACGAACCACATCTGGCCCTGGTAAAAGGGCATTGGGAGCCTGATGAACCCGTATTAGTGCGCGTTCATTCATCCTGTATGACCGGCGATATTTTTGGCTCCCACAAATGCGACTGTGGCGATCAACTACACGCTGCTATGCGTATGGTGGAAGATGAAGGAAAAGGAATTGTGCTGTATATGAGCCAGGAAGGCAGAGGTATTGGCATCTACAACAAACTCAAAGCCTATCACCTGCAGGAACAGGGAATGGATACAGTAGAAGCCAATGAAGAACTGGGATTCTCCCCGGATGAAAGAGACTACGGCATCGGAGCACAGATACTTCGGGATCTGGGTGTACGAAAAATGCGCCTTATCACCAATAACCCTGCTAAAAAAGCCGGACTAAATGGCTTTGGTATGGAAATCGTCGAAGCCCTTCCCATAATTATACAACCTACAAAATATAATAAATTCTACCTGGAAACCAAGCAAATAAAAATGGGACACGACCTGCACCTACAGCAAAGTAAAAGTAAGGATTAATTACCGTTTTATGCCTGGGAGTGGATGCTTATCATTGAATCCCCCGCTCAAAAACACTACATTTATCATAGCCACTAAAAATCAAATGCATGCTTTTTAGGCCGGACTTATCTAATTTTAAGATTTTATTATCAGTAAAATAAGCTGCTACTTTTTTAACTGCATTATTTGCGCATTAAATTCAGCCTGTATTATCACCTTATTCCTACTGTCATATAAAATATTAGGAGAAAAGAACAGAGTACAAATTCATTTCAGAATTTGCCTTTTCCTAAAAAAGATAGTACTTTTATTTCTAAAATATTCACGATCATGAAACAGACCGTTACGCTTTTCCTTTTTCTCGTCCTTAGTATACTGGCCTATTCACAGAATAATCCACCCTATGAGACACCTACTGATGCCGCGAATTATCCATATTGGGTCCATATGATGCAAGACCCGGATATTCCTTTGGCTGAAGTTCAACAGGCATTCACCACCTACTGGCAAGGGCGGAAGATAACCAAAGGCTCTGGATGGAAACCGTTTAAGCGCTGGGAATGGATGATGAGCCAAAGGCTCAACCCTGATGGCAGTCGTCCACAGCCTCTTCATGTCAGCGAAGAATATGAAGCATTCCTAAATACTCAGGCCAGCAGCACAAAATCATTAAACGGCAACTGGCAGGCATTAGGGCCGGAGGCTATGCCAACAAACGGCACCTCGCAGCCCAACGGTTTAGGCAGGATAAACCATATTGCTTTTCATCCTTCCAACAGCAACGTCATGTATGCTGCAGCGCCCAGTGGCGGCGCATGGAAAACTACCGACGGAGGCACTACCTGGGCACCACTAACAGACACCATGCCCTCTCTGGGCACATCCTGCATTTTGATCGACCATTCAGATACCAGTATTATTTATCTGGGTAGCGGCGATCGTGATGCTGGAGATGCCCCAGGCTTAGGTGTAATGAAATCCACCGATGGAGGGCAGTCATGGAACATTATCAATTCCGGCATGGGCAATGAGACTGTTGGAGATATGCTGATGCATCCAACCAACAGCAATATTATCCTTGCCGCTACCAGTGATGGCCTATACAGAACAACCAACGGCGGCGCCTCATGGTCAAGGACATCCAACAGCACCGATCATTTTAAAGACCTTGAATTCAAACCCAACGATCCCAATACGGTATATGCTGCCGGACAGGATTACTATGGCAACAGCTATTTCTTTAAGTCTACGAACAATGGACAAAGCTGGTCCAATATCACCTCGGGCCTTCCTGGTTCCGGGCGCTATGTCATCGGTGTAAGTGCTGACAGTGCAAATTATGTCTATGTTGTTGCCGGAGACCAAAACGGGCTGGTAGGATGCTATCGCTCTATCAATAGTGGTAGCAGCTTTTCAACCCAATCCACAAGTCCCAACATACTGGGATATTCAACAACAGGAAGCGACAACGCCAGCCAGGCCTGGTACGACCTTGCCATTGCCATAGATCCCAATAATGTCAGCACCATTTATGTTGGAGGAATCAACATATGGAAATCTACCAATGGCGGTGCTTCATGGTCGCTAAATGCCCATTGGGTGGGCAATGGTGGCGTACCTGCGGTACATGCCGATATCCACTCCCTGGATTTCTCCCCCGTCAACAATCGTTTATATAGTGGCAATGATGGCGGAGTCCATTACACTGCTAACGGAGGCTCCACCTGGACAGAGATCAGCGACGACCTGGCTATTGCGCAGGTTTATAAGCTCGGACAAAGTGCCAGCCAGCAAAATCTGATCATAAATGGCTATCAGGATAATGGCACGGCAATATACAACAATGGCACCTGGACAACCGAAATCGGTGGTGACGGCATGGAGTGTATTATCGACCCGGACAGCAACAATTATATGTATGGGGCCTTATATTATGGAAACATCAGGCGAAGCACCAATGCAGGCACTGATTTTTACCAAATTGCTGCAGACCAAATCAACGGAATTACCGAAAGTGGCGCCTGGGTAACACCCTACACCCTCGATATTAACAACTCCAACCATATGATTGTTGGCTACAAAAACCTATGGAGAAGCACCAATGTGAAGACCACCAATCCGGGCTCGGTAAGCTGGAGCAAACTCACCAACAACCTGGGAAGCACTAACAATGAAAATATCCGCGTTATAGAACAATCAGAAGCTGATGATAATATCCTGTATTTTTTCCGTGAAGACAATAAAATGTACCGTAGTGACAACTTCAAAGTCGTCAACCCCTCCTTTACGGATATTTCGTCCAATCTACCTCTTTCCCAGTCTTACCCTTTTTGTAGTGACATTGAAGCACATCCAACAAATTCAAACATTGTTTATATGACTTATTATCAGGACGTTTATAAGTCATCCAACAAAGGACAAAGCTGGACCAATATCACGGGCAACCTTCCTTCCATAAGTATAAACACTATTGTCCTGGATACGGCTGCTAACAATGAGGCACTTTATGTGGGCACAGATGCAGGGATTTATTATAAAGACAACAGCATGAGCAATTGGGTACCTTTTATGGACAACCTTCCTGTTGCTGCCATTGTTACAGAGCTGGAAATTTTTTACAACAGCAATCATCAGTCAAGTAAAATAGTAGCCTCCACCTATGGGCGTGGTACCTGGAGATCGGACCTCTACAGCAGCGGAAACCTTGTTCCGGCAGCAGAATTTGGTTATGATCAGACTGTAATTTGCACTGGCGATACAATCACCTTCAGCGATTCAAGCTTATACAGTCCCAGTAGCTGGAGCTGGTCGTTTACACCATCTACGGTAACCTATGTTAACGGGACCAGCAGCACCTCACAAAATCCTGTAGTAAAATTCACTACTGCCGGATATTATACTGTTACTCTGACAGCTACCAATAGCAATGGCAATGACACCATAACAAAGAATAACCTTATTAAAGCAGGAGGTGTTCAGCCACCATTAACAGAGACGTTTGAATCAACATCAGCTACATTGGGAGAATGGGGAGTATATAATCCTGACAGCGGTATCACCTGGGCATTGGCAACGGTAAACAATGCCTCGCCCGGCAACCAGGCTGTTTTTATGAATAACTACGCATATAGCTCTACCGGAGAACGCGATGATCTTTTTAGCATGCCGCTTAATCTCAGCAATGTTTCTGCTGCTACATTAAGCTTCGAACATGCATACACACGCTATAGCGGTTATGCCTCAGACTCTTTGATCATCTATGCCTCGAGTGATTGCGGCACCACATGGACAAGGCTTTGGGCCAAGGCAGAAGATGGAAGCGGGAATTTTGCAACCGCTCCTGACAACACATATCAGCTGGGAAATAGCTTCTCTCCTGCTATTGGCGACTGGTGTTCAGGCAGCATTGGCCCGTCCTGTTTTACTGTCAGCCTTAACAATATGGCCGGTAATGACAATGTCTATATACGGTTTCAGGGATACAACAACTACAGCAACAATCTTTATCTGGACAACATTTCTATTACAGGCACTAACCAGCCATCAGTATCAGCAAGCTTTAGCAGTAGTTCTACCAACGTCTGTACCGGCGATAGCATCAGCTTTAGCAGCACTGCTCAAAATGCCACTTCTTATCAGTGGAAAGAAAGTGGCAACGTATTGGGCACAAATCAGAATTTAAGCTGGAGCTTCAGTAACCCCGGGACATATATCGTTTGGTTGATTGTCAGCAACAGCACTTCTGTTGATTCAACGAGTCAAACCATTACAGTAAACAGTGTACCAGGTCAGTCAGCAACGCCATCAGGGCCGGATAGTTTGTGCCAGGGTACATCCAACACAAATTACACAGTAAATACAGTAAGCCAGGCTACCGATTACAACTGGACATTAACGCCACCCACAGCTGGTACACTCTCCCATAACAACAATACAGCAACAGTAAGCTGGGACAACAGCTACTTTGGGACGGCAACACTTAAAGTTGCTGCTGTGAATAGTTGCGGGGCTGGTGCTGTCTCCCCTAATCTGGATATCGCTATCCTTAACGCTCCTCCCAAGCCTGTCATCACACAAAGTAATGACACCCTATACTCTTCCAGCCCAACAAACAACCAGTGGTTTTTATCCACCGGACCAATTGCAGGAGCAGTACAACAGTTTTATCTACCTACCGTAAACAGTGTGTATTTTGTGGAAGTAAGTAATCCAAACGGGTGTAATGCAAAATCTGATCCTTATAATTATACCAGCACCGGAATTGAATCCATGCTAAACAATCATATCGTCAGAATATATCCCAATCCGGCCATGGATTATATCAACGTTGAGTATAAAGGTAACGACATCGTGGAGATAAAGCTCAGCAACAGCTTAGGACAAATTGTCCTGGAAAAGCAGTTCAGAAAAAGCACTCGTCTTGACCTACAGAATTTATCTGGAACTGTATATTTTGTCGAACTAAAGCTTGAAAAAGAAAAAAGTCATACAGTAAGAAAAAAGATTATCCTTCAGTGAAAAAACTAAATACTATATATCAGTAATATATGCCATTCCCCCCAGGTATAGATTTGCAAATAAGTATTTTTTTTTAATGTGACCTTTACAATAGCATATTTTCTATTGTATCTTTAGCCTGTATTTATCATAAGAGATCAGCAATTAAAACCTGGAAGCCTGGAACTTAATCAAACAAGAAAAACTAATGTTAAGCTATAGCATGGAGCTTGTATAATAACTGTTAAAAAAAATTGAATTGTATGAAGTATTCGATGAGTCATCTGATACTATTTTTTATTCTAATAGGCAATAACCTAAGCAGCCAAACGGCAGATTCCTTAAAACATGAGATAACTAAAGCGGAGTCGGACAGCATGAGAATCGTCCAGAAGATTGAAATTGCAAATTATTACATCAATCATCAATATCCTGATTCAGCCGTTTTGTATTCGGACAAAGCAATAAAGCTTGCCAAAAAAATCAACAGTAAATACAGCAAGGCCTATGCAGAGGGGGCAAAGGGAGCTGTTCTCCGAAAATTGGGGCGGTATAATGAATCCCTGGAACTTCTGCAAAAGGCTGAAGCCTATTTCCAAAATGCCGGTTTAAAGAATGAACTGGCAGAGGTATTTAACGAGAAAGGCATTGTTTATTACTTTACAGGCAAGCCCGAACAAGCCCTGGAGAATTATCATGCAGCACTTGAAATATTTGAGTTGAATAACAACAAATTCCAGATAGCCAACTGCTATAACAACATAGGCATCATTCATTATACACAGAAAAGCTATGAAAAAGCCATCGTTTATTATAAAAAGGCCTTGCCAATCTTCAATGAATTAAATAAACCCGACCGGGTTGCAGGTATTTATAATAATATTGCTGCCATATATCTGGGAGAAGAAAAGTATCTAAAAGCAAAACCAAACATTGAAAAAGCTATTGAGATATGTGAAAACAATCAAATAATGCCTCCGCTAACAGCTTTATACCAAAATATGGCAGGTATATACGAATTCACCAAACAATATCAAAAAGCAAAAGAATATTTTCAAAAAGCCATAGACTTAAGCAAAACACTGGGACAAATAAACGTCACTGTCGATGCCAAAAGCAAATTAGGCGGACTGTATCTAACCATGATAGACTCAATCAATTTAACTGATAATGAAAAAGATGAACTATTATCAAAATCACTTTCCATAAACAGACTTGCCTTAAAAAAAGCCGATTCACTCGGGACAACTTCTGTAAAGAATAATATCACAAGGCTTTTATCTAAAGCTTATGAACGCAAAAATGACTATAAAAATGCGCTATACTATTATAAAGCTCATAAACGCATTTCGGACAGTTTACGAAATGAAAAAAAAGACAAAATAATCGCCGAAATTGAAGGAAAGTATGAGAATAAAGCGAAAGAAATGGAAATCGCCCAACTCAAAAATGAAAGCCGTTTAAAGAATAAGGTTTTGAAAAGTCACCGCAATATCTTGATTTTGGCAATACTCGGAATTATTATCATAGCGATATTCCTGATTATATTTATCATTCAAAACAGAAGCAAAAAGAAAGCCATTAACGCCCGTAATAAGCTATTGTCCATTATTGCGCATGACCTTAAGAACCCTTTCGCATCGCTGATGGGACTGGCGGATATCTATTCAGAACAAAATGAAGAGCTTTCGCAGGAAGAAGTCAATGAGTTTTTCTTTAGTGTCCACCATTCAGCCAAACAAGGATATGAATTATTGGAGAACCTGCTTGAATGGTCCAGGCTACATACCGGCAGATTGGAAATAAAAACTGAGAAAATCAATCTGAAAGATATCGTTGATAAATCACAGGAACTTTTAGAATTAAACGCCGAGAAAAAAGGCATCACCCTGGTTAATCACATTCAGCACGATGTTTTCGTAATCGCTGACAAAAACTCTCTGCTGACAATATTTAGAAATCTTTTATCAAACGCCATCAAATTCACCAATGCCGGAGGTAAAATCGATCTTTATCACAAAGAACAAAAAAAGCACATAAAAATATATGTAAAGGATACCGGGAGAGGCATAACAAAGGCCAAGATCAATGAAATTTTAAAGTCTTCGTCCAGACATTCGTCGCCAGGCACAGCGAATGAGCTTGGTTCGGGGCTGGGAATGATTCTAATAAAAGAATTTGTAAAAAACAACAATGGAACACTGAGCATTGAAAGTGAAATAAATCGTGGAACGACCATTTCCATTACATTACAAAAACCAGACTAAGGATATCAAATACCCTGACATTAGCGGGCATTTTTATTTTTATAGACTGGGATAAACGTCAGGTTTTGATTCTGAAAAACATTTTGCATATGCTGATAATCAGGAGTAAAACCCAGCAAAAAACCGCCTCCACCTGATCCACACAACTTTAGATAAAAATCATCAGAAGATAATCCCTGTTCCCACAAAGCAACATAATCTGACGGGATCATAGGCTTAAAGTGCTGATATTGATATTGAGATAAGGTTTTCAACTGTCTGAAAAAACTGGATGAGTCAGCTGATATCAAGCTGTTTATTGCATTATTTGTAACCTGATTGAGATCGTCACGATTCATAGAGCCAGGCAGATTGCTTTCAATATTATTCATAAAAATATTAACTAAAGGCTCTGTTTTTCCGGGCTTCCCGGTATCCACCAAAAAAATGGCACCCCTGGAAAAATGCTTACTTTGTGGGATACGAACAGCCTGAATATCTTGCCTGTTTTTAATCAGCAGAGGATAACGTGCATAACTATTCAGGGGATCAATTCCGGAGCTGGTACCATGATAAAAGGATTCAATCTGGGCAAATTGCATTTTAAGCCTGCTCAGCTGATATTGATCAATAGCAGGATGAAAGCGTATTGCCGGATTCGCATAACGATCATATATGGAAGCCACCAGGGCACCGGAACTCCCAATACCATATCCCTGAGGTATTGTAGACTCAAAATATAAGCCCTGCGCTACATCTTCCTCCAAACGGTCCATTTCCAGATCGGCCTGAAGCTCTCCTTTGTCCTTCAGCTCACTAAGATATGCCAGCAAAGCTTTCAGCTGGGCATTCGACCATTTTGCATAATCATATTGCGTATATTTGTCTTCATGTATAAAGCTCAACTCTCCATTAAAATGACTGTATGGAATTGTTAAAGCCATAGATTCTGTAATCACGCTGTATTCGCCAAACAGCAAAATCTTGGCATAAAATATCGACGATTGTTTGTTCATCTGTCTAAATATTGTTCCTGGTTCTTTGTTCAATGTTCAATGTTC
>JBNJHE010000009.1:0-41081 GCA_051748205.1 Bacteroidota bacterium
AAGTCTCTTAAGTCTCTTAAGTCTCTTAAGTCTCTTAAGTCTCTTAAGTCTCTTAAGTCTCTTAAGTCTCTTAAGTCTCTTAAGTCTCTTAAGTCTCTTTAATCACTTAAGTCACTTCGTTCTCTTAAGCCCTTCAGTTCGACCTCTCACATCAACGCATTACTCATTAAGCCATATGGTAGAATGATAGGTGGATCATGGCTTGGTTCATCGTTGCGAAGATAGTTGGATTTTGAGCAAGCGTCAAGGATTTTAAACATAAAATGATTAACTTTGCCGTCCTTTTAACAGAAAGAAGAGTACCTATGTTTGATAGTTTAACGGACAGAATAGAAAATGCCTTTAAGGTGATGAAAGGGCATGGTCACATTACGGAAATCAATGTGGCAGAGACGGTGAAAGAAATTCGCAAAGCCCTGTTGGATGCGGATGTGAGCTATAAAATTGCTAAAGAATTCACCAATGAGGTTAAGGAAAAAGCTTTAGGCCAGGGTGTTTTAAATGCTGTATCGCCCGGACAGCTCATGATCAAGATCATGCATGATGAGCTGACAGCCCTGATGGGTGAAGAGCATGTGGATGTGCAGACTGAGGGTCAGCCTGCAGTTATTTTGGTGGCTGGTTTACAGGGTTCTGGGAAGACAACCTTTTCGGCAAAGCTGGCCAACTACTTAAAAAAGAAACGCAATAAAAAACCATTGATGGCTGCTTGTGATGTGTATCGCCCTGCAGCTATTGATCAGTTAAAGGTTTTGGGCGAAAGCATTGATGTCCCGGTGTATAGCGAAGAAGGCAATAAAGACCCTGTGAAGCTGGCAAAAAAAGCTATTGCTCAGGCGAAAGAGATGGGGCAGAATGTCGTGATTATTGATACGGCCGGAAGGCTTGCTATTGATCAGCAGATGATGAAAGAGATCAAGACCATTCATCAGGTTGTGAATCCACATGAAACGCTTTTTGTCGTTGATGCAATGACAGGGCAGGATGCTGTTAATACAGCCAAAGCTTTTAATGATGTCCTGGACTATGATGGTGTGGTGCTGACAAAAATGGATGGTGACACCCGCGGTGGTGCTGCATTGACAATACGGAAAATTGTAGAGAAACCAATAAAATTTGTTGGGACTGGTGAAACTGTTGAGGGACTGGATATTTTTTATCCCAGGCGGATGTCAGACCGTATCCTGGGGATGGGAGATATCGTTTCTTTAGTAGAAAAAGCACAGGAACAATTTGATCAGGAGCAGGCCCAAAAATTGCAAAGTAAGATTGCCAAAAATCAGTTTGATTTTGATGATTTTCTTTCTCAAATCAAGCAGATAAAAAAGATGGGTAATGTCAAGGACTTGATGGGAATGATACCTGGTATGGGCAAAGCCCTGAAAGATATTGATCTGGATGATGATGCTTTCAAAAGTATCGAGGCAATCATATATTCAATGACAAAGGAAGAGCGGGTAAACCCGAAAGTCATCAATGGCAGCCGCCGTCGTCGGATAGCAGAAGGCTCCGGAACTACAGTGCAGGAGGTGAACCGCCTGATAAAACAATTTGGGGAAACCCGCAAAATGATGAAAAGCCTGACAGGAGCCGGTGGTAAAAAAGCCCGCCGGATGATGAAAAATATGCCGGGCTTGCCCAAATAGACGTCTAATCAAAACGCAAGCATATGCAACTTATTGATGGTAAGGCTACCTCCAGCAAGATCAAAGAAGAGCTGAAGGCTGAAGTGGCCAAAATAATTGATGACGAACAACGCGCTCCTCATCTGGTAGCTGTTTTAGTAGGAAATGACCCTGCCAGTGAAACTTATGTGGGCTCTAAAGAAAAAAATGCTAAAAAGCTGGGATTTACTTCCTCGGTGTATCGGCTGGAGCAGGATACAACAGAAAAAGAACTACTTAAAACAGTTGACTTTCTGAATAATGACCCTGAGGTTGACGGCTTTATCGTTCAGCTGCCATTGCCGGATCATATCGACGCTGATAAAGTAACACAGGCGATTGATCCTAAAAAAGATGTCGATGGATTCCATCCGGTAAACCTCGGCCGCATGATGATTGGGCTTCCGGCATATCTGCCTGCAACTCCCAATGGCATTATGGAAATGCTGAAGCGTTATAAGATAGAAACAGAAGGGAAGCACTGTGTGGTGCTGGGGCGTAGTAATATCGTAGGCACTCCTATGAGTATCCTGATGTCACGGAAATCCAAACCCGGAAATGCTACGGTTACACTTTGCCATAGTCGTACACAAAACCTGAAAGAAATTGTGCAGTCTGCCGATATCCTGATTGCTGCTATCGGTAAAAAGGAATTTGTGACGGCAGATATGGTTAAAGATGGTGCTGTGGTTATCGATGTGGGCATTCATCGTGAAAAATCAGATAAGACAAAGTCTGGATTTAAGCTTAAAGGCGATGTCGCTTTTGACGAGGTCTCGAAAAAAGCTTCTTTTATCACGCCGGTTCCGGGCGGTGTTGGTCCAATGACCATTGTATCCCTGTTGATGAATACCCTGAAAGCTTATAAAAAAGAGGTTTATACCGACTGATTATCCTATGCGCCGAATTATCGTTTTTTTTCTTCTTGTGATACTGGCTTTTTCCTGCAAAACGCCTGGACAGAATGGCCGTAACTATACCTCGGATAAAAACAGAGCAATACGCAAGTATGAAGAAGCCCGAACGGCTTATGATGCCTATCAGGAAGAACGGGCCAGGGAGCTGCTGCTCAAAGCGGCTCGTATTGATCAAGAATTTGTTGAGCCCTGGCTTTTGTTGGGAAAAATTTATTTGGATGAACAAAACGACTCTTTGGCTTTGCAGGCCTATGAAAAGGCCGCTGCCATGAACCCACGCTTCTTTCCTGCAGTGCACTTTAATATCGGCAAACTCCATCTGAGAAACGGAGATTATGAAAATGCAAAGCATGCTTTTTTGCGGTTTCAGAAGCTCGGACGTAATGCCAATATCTTAGAACGAAATGAGCGCTATCTGAGGAATGTGGAATTTGCTTTGGAGCAAATCAAAAATCCGGTCGACTACAAACCTGTCAATTTAGGCCCTAATATTAATTCGCCTCACAGTGAATGGATCAACTCCATTACAGTAGATGAGAGTTATATGATTTTTACTGTTTTGATGCCTGACCCATTAAGTAATAATCAGCGGGAGACCGAAGACTTTTTTCATGCCTATAAAAACCCCGAGACCGGCGAATGGCAACCCAGAAAAAAGATGGGAAGCCATTTTAATACTCCTGGTGAAGAGGGTGCTATGTTTATTTCTCCCGATAAATCATTTCTGGTGTTTTCTGGCTGTAACCGTGATGATGGTTATGGAAGTTGCGATTTGTACATCTCCTATCGAAAAGGGAACAGATGGACTTTGCCAAAAAATATGGGGCCCAGGGTGAATTCCCGCAAGTGGGACTCGCATCCAACAGTGGCACCGGATAACCGTACGGTTTACTTTGCGTCAACACGAAAGGGCGGGCTGGGTGCTTCCGATTTGTATAAAACAACTCTGAAGGATGACAGCACATGGTCTTATCCTCAAAATCTGGGAAGTACAATCAATACCCCGCAAAGTGAACAGTATCCTTTTATTCATACCGATAATAAAACGATGTATTTCTCTTCATCCGGCCATTTGGGCATGGGAGAGCTTGATTTTTTTGTGTCCCGCAGGGAAAAGAATGGATGGTCAAAACCCCAAAATCTTGGCTATCCGATTAATACACATCAGGAAGAAATCGGACTGCAGGTCAATGCCAGAGGCGAACTGGCCTATATTTCTACCGACCGCCTGAAGGGTGAAGGTAAACACGATATTTATTCCTTGCACTTGCCCGAGCATGCTAAACCTGAGCCGGCTACCTATATGAAAGGTGTTGTCTTTGATGCGCAAACAAAAAAACCACTGAAAGCTGAATTTGAACTTATTGATCTTGAAACTCAGCAAACCGAAGTGCAGGCATATTCAAATCAGCAATCCGGCGATTTCCTGCTGGCAATTCCTACAAATAAAAACTATGCGCTCAATGTGAAAAAAGATGGCTATCTGTTCTATTCGGAGTCTTTTGAGCTTAAAGGTGTGCATACGGTCACCGACCCCTTTTTAAAAGATGTTCCTTTAAAGAAGATACAAGTGGGCGAAACCGTGGTGCTGAACAATATCTTTTTCGAGTTTGATGAATATGAACTGTTGCCTGAATCCAAAGCCGAGCTGGAAGGCTTAACACGTTTACTGGTTCAGAATCCAGAAATGGATATCCGGATACAGGGGCATACGGATAATCAGGGTGATAAACAGTACAATCAAAAGTTATCTGAAAACAGGGCAATGGCCGTTTATAATTTTTTACTACGACAGGGCATTGATGAAGCACGGCTTTCCTATAAAGGATTTGGGGAAAGTCAGCCTGTTGCCACAAATGAGACAGAAGAAGGAAGAGCTAAAAACAGAAGGACAGAATTTGTTGTCGTGCAATAGCAGGTTGTGTAAAAGGCAAGTAATTAGCGCTTTGTCATTTCTGTGATTATTTTGACTATTTTTGTGACTAAATTATGGGACGAATTGTAGCGATAGATTATGGACGCAAGCGCGTTGGACTGGCCGTTACTGATCCGGATAAGATTATAGCTACGGCTTTAACCACGGTTCATGCCAAAGATATTTTTGATTTTTTGACCGAGTATGTCAAAAAAGAAAATGTGGATGGTTTTGTTGTGGGGCTGGCGAAGAAACTCGACAACACGGCCTCGGAGTCGGCGGAGTTTATCGAACCTTTTGTTCGAAAGTTGCAGAAACGATTTCCGGACCAGGCTGTAGAACGACAGGACGAGCGCTTTACTTCTTCGATGGCCCTGGATGCTATGATACAGGGAGGCTCGAGCAGGAAACAGCGCCGCGATAAAGGCCGGCTCGACGCCATCAGCGCAACGATAATCCTACAAAGCTACATGCAGAAGCCCGATAGAAAATTTTAATACTTGATGTTATGATGTCAATTACTGCATATGGTCACCCTACATTACGTAAAAAAGCCCGGGAAATAGAGCGTAATTACGAAGGCTTAAATGAACTTATCGAAAACATGTTTGAAACCATGTATGCGTCTAATGGTGTGGGACTGGCTGCACCGCAAGTCAATCTGTCTATTCGTCTTTTTTTGATTGATGCTACGCCTTATGAAAATGAAATCCCTGAAGTCAAGGGGTTTAAAAAAGTGTTTATCAACCCTGTGATTGTTGAAAAAGAAGGTGATAAGTGGGGGATGGATGAAGGTTGTTTGAGTATACCCGGTATTAACGAAGAGGTGTTTCGCCCCGATGAAGTGCATCTGCAATACTATGATGAGAACTGGGAGTGGCATGATGATACCTTTAAAGGTATGACCGGAAGAATTGTGCAGCATGAATATGACCACCTGGAAGGAATTTTGTTTACCGATTTACTTAGCCCCCTTCGCAAAACCTTGATAAGAGGAAAACTGAAAGATATTGCCTACGGAAAAATTGACCCGGGATATAATATGCTGTTCCCTAATTTTAAAAAGCGAAAATAAAATTATTGTTATGATTATGAAAAATACTGCTTTATGGACAATGGCCGCCCTGATGGTATTGCTTATCAGTGCGTGTAATCAAAAGAGTTTGACCGAAGAAGAACAAAAACAGGCCCGGCGCGATACCATTCAGCGCCTGGACCAGAAATTGTTTGATGAAAGTATGACAGGGAATTTTAATGCTGATACAGCCAAACTGTTGAGTGAGCATTTTTTGAGCTTTGTGGATCAGTTTCCCAAAGATTCTTTGGCAGATGATTATCTCTTTAAATCAGCCCGGATTCAAATGTCTCTGAAAAATTTTAAAGAAGCGGTGCAACAGTTTAGCCGGATTGAAGATGACTATCAGGAGTCGGAGTATATGCCTCAGGTGTTGATGATGAAAGGAACAATATATCAGGATGAGCTAGGTCAGACGGATGAAGCCAGAAAAGCATATCAGCAACTGCTTGATGATTACCCGGATAGTGAATTTACCAAAGATGCACGTATTTTGCTCAGATATATTGAGCAAGACCCGGAAGAAATGCTGGAAGACCTGCTTAATAAGCAAGACTCAGCAGCAGTTAGCTAGTTTTTGTCTCCTTATTTTTCCTCTGCTCTGTAAAACAACTTGTTTACGTAAATATGGTTATGTAAATTAAGTTTTTTATTGACATTAGTATTATGCGACAATAGTAGTGATACGAACATTAGTCGGCTCTGAATTCTTTATGCAGCAGTGACTTTAAAACTTCAGCTTTAATATTTGGGGTGATTTTTCCATGGCTGGCAAAGGCAATTTGCCCGGTTTGTTCCGAGACAACAATTGCTGAAGCATCTGTTTGCTCTGTTACTCCAATAGCAGCCCGGTGTCTTAATCCATACCCCGAAGGCATATTTTTTCGTTTTGAAACAGGCAAAATACAGCGTGCAGCCTGGATTCGATTATCCCCGATGATGACAGCCCCGTCATGAAGCGGGTTTTCTTTGTAAAAAATGCTTTCCAGCAGTTGTGATGAGATCTCGGCATCAATGCATATCCCCGTTTGTTTAACGTCTTCTAAGGTGTGTTTGTGCGTTAGTACTATTAATGCTCCCATGCTTTGATTGGAAATCTGTTGACAGGCACTGATGATGACATCTACGTTTAAGTTTTCTTTGTTGTCACCGTTGGTTTTCCAGAAGAAAAGATTGTGTGATTTGCGATTCATGAAGCTTGGCGTACCAACCAAAAGCAGAAATTTGCGGATCTCCTGCTGAAAGACTATGATTACAGCCAATATCCCCACACTGATAAACTTCCCGAGAATTTCGCTTAAAAGCTCCATCTGGGCTGCCTTGACAATCTGCCATATCAAATAAAATGCCACAATACCAATAAAGATATTGATGGCATTTGTGCCTTTGATCAGATTGTAAAGAGCATACAATAAATAGGCAACCAAAAGGATATCAATAACATCCAAAATTCGGATGTGGATAAACGTATGAACCATTAATTCTGTCATAATTGTTGAATGAATGCTCAAAATTAGTGATTTTTCAACGGCTTATGGCTTTTTTTTCCGGAAATTGATCTTTTTTTCGCTTCCCGACAGCAGCCTTCTGATGTTTTTATGATGGGTTATCGGGACAAGTAAGGCCAGTAATATGGTGAAAATCACAATCTGGCTTTGGTCATAGTTCCCGAAAAAGAATGAGATAAATGGCAAACTGATGGCTGCCGTTATTGAGCTAAGCGAAACGTAGTGTGTTGTCAAAAATACCAGTAAAAAGATTCCCAAAATGATGATTAGAACGTCGGGAAATAAAAAGGCGCCGATACCGGCCAGAGTGGCAACGCCTTTGCCTCCACGGAATTGCGCCATCAGGGGAAAGATATGGCCGATAACAGCCGCTATCCCTGTCAGAATGATGATTGTATCCTGTTGTTCCAATCCGAAAATTTCGGAGCAGAGCCAGAGTGCACCATACCCTTTGAAGATGTCTACCATCAACACTATGGTTCCTGTTTGCCATCCAAACACACGGTATGTGTTGGTGGCACCAGCATTCTTGCTGCCAAAATCTCTGACATCTTTTTTATGAAATCGCTTCCCTATCCACACCGCGGAAGGGATGGACCCCAGCAGATATCCAATGATTATACTAATCCATTCCATTACCGTTCTCCTGTTAATCGTTCTATATTTCGCAAAAACTGTTCTCGCTGCGCGCTGCCTCCTAAGTTATAGCGGAAAGGGGTTTCATCTCTTGGTGTATCCATTTCCCTGTCTTTGGATTTTACTTCACTGATGATGGTTTTAAACTCGTCGGAGGCTGCAACTACAGTCATAGAGCCTGTCGGACGATAGTTAAAGTAATACCATTCTCCGGTGGATATCTCCAAAAGCATGGTGAATTCCCCTTCCCGGAATCCGCCGCGTCTGCCTTTATTAAAAACCATATAAGCATCCACGTATTTAGTCACCTGTTCATCACCAATAAAGGCGATCCCAACAGGTTTTGTGGAGATGAAACTCTGAGAATAATCATCCCAGCTCAACGAAACATCAGTTAGTATCATGGTGTGTTCCATCTCTTCTGGAAGCTTTTGGATTCTGTTATACAGCGAAATTTCGGATATGACCTCTTCCGCCTGTTCTTTGTCTAGCATATGCTTTACGGCTTTTTTAAAGCGGTCGGAGTTGAGCTCAACACCTTTTAGGTTGTTGTAGGAGTTGATGCTTTGCGCCATATATTCCAGGGCTTTTTCTTCAAAGTGGAAGTCGATGGCTATGGTTCCTTTGATGAGTGTCGAGTCTTCCTGAACGAAATATTCTATATCACCAAGTGTGGTTAGCTCCACCTGTCCTGTTTCTCCAAAAAAGTTGATCGCGCCCTCACCATAATGTATGCAGTCGCGGGTATTGTATGCAGTATAATTTCCTGCTGCTGTCTTATCCTGTAAACGATTAGCACTGGCAATGCGGTATTCCGAGGACAGCTCGTCAAAGACCAGATAACCACTGGCCGTAAAGATCGTATTGCCCTCTCTAAGGCGATGTGTATTGTCGTAGGAAAAGAAGGAGCTGTATATCTGCTTTTGATCTTTAGCATGCTTGATGGCAGCCATAGCCGGGCGGTCATGAATGGTAAGCATGTTGGTGTCTATAGGTATACTGACACTATCAGGGATGATGACAGATTTGAATTTTACCCACTGCCGGGGCATGGTGTCGCATAAGTTACGGATGGCGAATCCGCCGTCAAAGGTCAGATGTTTTTCGGTAGATAACAGTTGAACCTCTCCGGCATACCTAAAGGCAGGGCTCAAAGTAAACTCATCATCCTGGCTGATTTCTGCATTGGCAAAAGTTAGTTTTTGGTCGTTGACAGCAATTTCGTTGAAGAAAATGAGCTGAACCTCGTCGTTCTTGTCAATATATTCATAATCCGCACGGCCAAAATAGGTGTTCTTTGCTTTTATGTTTACTACGGCCTGATTAAACTGATGGAATTGGGTTGTCGTATTTGCCAGGATGCTTGCGTTTTCCAGCTCCTGGATTTCGGCTCGTTTTTTAATCAGGATCTCGTCATTATCAGGAAAAATCGCAGCATCAGCAATGTGCATTACCCGCACACCATTGGCCTTGATGGTTTGCTCCTGACGGCTGTAAACAGCATAGTCGGCGATAAAGTCAAGTGAATCCTGGGCCGGATGAATCGAAATAAAACGGGCTCCCTTCAGTGTGGTGTCGGCCAGCTGATCCATGCTTAGCTGATCATAGGATGAGGCCAGCTTGTCTGTTACAGAGGAAGAGAAAGCGATTTCTTCTTTGTCCATAAACCAGGTGAAGCGGTCAATATATCCGATATATTGGTTCATAGGGAATTTTACGCGTGAGGATCCGCTGTTAGATTTAAACAGCCCTTTGCGGTCAGCAAAGGAGATTTCAGCTTTGTAGTTGTTTGTGATCAGATCACGTTCAATTTTATCGCCTGCGCCTAAACCAAATTCCGAACCTTTTGAATTTAGCTTAAAGTTACAGGTGTCTGCATTAATATCCTGTTGCGTATAATGAAACAGTTCGGACGTAATTTCTGCGTCAGCAATACCCATTAAGCCTTTTCCTGTCATTTGTTTTGGGGTATAGGTGATTACACCGTCCATCTTTGCCTGTTCATCGAAAAGATTCATCAGTTCCTCCTGATTTTCCGCTGTCATCAGGTCCTCATGAGGTTCCCAATGGACTTTAATATTTTTGGCTTCAACGGAAGGGTATTGTACTTCAGCTTGTTGTGACTCTACAGTGAAGTCGTAGGCCAGGGCATTGGTGCTGTCTGGGAAGAAATCAAACTCTTGTGAATGCACTTCTGCAGTCAAATATTTCA
The DNA here is from genome assembly GCA_051748205.1 of Bacteroidota bacterium. GTDB lineage: Bacteria > Bacteroidota > Bacteroidia > Bacteroidales > PWNQ01 > PWNQ01. Next base: position 9,928 of record JBNJHE010000009.1, read on the forward strand.
GCGATCCGTCACCTTCCAATCCCTGATTACTTAGTGAAATAGTGTTTTTATAATGGCCTTTGCCGCCATAAATATTGTATCCTTCTGACGGGGTTTCATGGGTGAACCCAAGAGAGTAATCCTTTTGTACTGCCAGCGGATGCTCAATAACCGGGAAGATGCCGCCAGAAGCCAGGTATCCGCTAAATTGCAAGCCTTCGGTGCTGAAGTCATCCAGACTGTCAATAGTAAAAGGGTCTAAACGATAATAAAACTCATCGCTTTTATACACATTGCGGTGGACACAGTTCTTGTCGTAGTAGACATAAGCATTTTTTTCGTTCGAGAGAATGGGGAACTTCGGGAAGGATTGTCTTCCCGATTTATTGTTTGGATTGTCAATAAGTAGCTCACCCTGGAATCCCTGAATGACACTTTCTACATATTTCCTGTTGCGATACTTGTCTTTGTGCTCTTCAAAGGGTTTTACCCAAAATTGCAGGGAGTCTACCAGTGGCATCTCCACGGCAAAATCTGCATAGGAAAAGACAAACTTCTCTCCATGGATGACAAAACGCCCGGCTTTGACCATGCCATCAAATTCAAAGTCTCTGTTTTTTTTCAGGCGTACCTGATAGTTTTTGGGGTTAATAACGACATTTTGAGAATCACTTAATTGGATGTTTCTCACTCCGTTAAGAGCCAAATTATAGTCCAGCAGGCTGAGCTCGGCATTGCTGTTTTGCTGTGTGGACGAAGTGAAATTGATCACGTCGTAATCGCGAGCTCCCTGTCGTGCTTCCAGATAATGAAACAGGCGCTCACGAATCTGTACCTTATCGTTGTTGAGGTCATAGGTCAGAAAACCACGGTTGGCCAGATTTAATAGCATTGCTTTAACCATATGCGGAGAATATCCCATGAAATCAACCATGGCTTTTAAGTCAAACTCCTTCATGCCCATTTCATTATAGAACTCATGGACGCGATACAAGGGGTTTTTTTGGTCCATTCCTTTAATTTCAGCAAATTCCCCTTCATCAAAAAAGTTCATCGACCGGAAATAAGCCCGGTTGCTTCCTGATGCTGATGGGATGTTTTGTAGCCGTACTTTTTCTGATCCCACTTTCCAAAACAATGCTTCTACATCAATATCCACCATGTGGTAGGAATCAAAAAAAGGACTTCTGGAGAGGCCTTCCTGATCGCGGTAGAGGGATAACATTTTGGTCTGATCATCATAGGTGAAGCGGATAGCAGGATGATAAATTGAATCTTCATCCAGGTAGATAACGACAGAGGCTAAGCGGCTTTTTATTTTTGACGAATCCATAGCAAAATCCGGAGACTTTAGCTCCATAAAGGGCTTGCCATTATGGTTCATTATAATAGAAGCAAGCGATTTTTTTGATGATGATGCTACCAGACGATTCCCGAGCATGGAGAAGCCACCCGTGTAATCAATATCGGGGAAAATGTTTTCAATGGTTTTCTGGCCTTCGGATACTACAAAACGGGGATAATTGACATTCCTTGAATTCTCTTTTGTTGTTGACCCGACTTCTGTTTGATTACTTAAACGCCCAATCAAAGGTTCTGAGAAGTATTTTTTGTAGAAAAAGTTGGCATTATCAACACGATATTTTGTGACCCGCATGTTGATGTCATACTCCTGGAATGAGGCATAGACCTGATCCGGGTCCATGCCGGCATTTTCCCAGGTTACAATGCCTCCGTTTCCAAACCACCGTTGTTTTCTCAGGTCGTATTCGCCTGCTGTATTGTAAATGATGCTCGAATCTTCATAGGCATAGGCAATAAGATCGGTTTTGGGAATCTGTATGCTAAAACTCCGGTCTTTTTCGTCGAATTGGATCTTGAAGCTATCTGCAGTTGATTTCCATGTTGCTGATCGTTGGCTTGTCAGTTCGCGGTGGAGGGAGAAATTATGCAGGCGGGTGATGACATCTTCTACCTGATTGCGTGGTAAACGGCGAATAAAATAATCCAGGCCTTTGTGCAGTCCCTGAAAATTCTGGTCGAAATCATTGAGTTGTGCCAGGGTGTGGATGGTCGTTAAATAGTTGAAAACAACCTTCTCTACAAGAAACCGTTTCCCCAGTAATGTGTTCAGGGTAGCAATTATCTCTTGTTGCTTTTCTGCTGTCAGGGTATCCGATTGCCACATCCGGATAAACTCTTCTGAGAACTCTTCCGCCTCTAAACGTTTATCACGATCTGAGATGCTTTTGGTCATGCGTATTATTTCTTCAGGGAAATCGGCCGGGTCTTTTGATATTTCCCGGATCACCTGAGCAGAAATGCTAAGTGTAAAAAAGGTGAAGAGTAAGAATAGAAAACTGCAGCGCTTTATCATAAATCGTTTTATTGATTAAAATTATACTCCCATTCGTGCGGCAATCCAGTTATTTTTACTGTTATAATGCTGTAAATGGATGCCGTATTGTTGAGCTCTTTGTTGAATGCTGTCCAGGTCTTCAGAATAAAAACCGCTAATAATCAGCTGACCATGGGGTTTTAGCATTTGTTTGTAAAAGGGGATATGTTCTAACAGCGTGTTTTTGTTGATGTTGGCTAAGATAAGATCAAATGCTGATTCTTTGAGCATATCCACATCTCCTTCCATCACTTTTGCTTTAACCTGGTTGCGTTTAATATTTTCTTCTGTATTTCTAACGGCCCATTCATCATTATCAACAGCAATAATATCAGCCGCATTTTTCATTGCAGCCATAATGCTTAAAACACCTGTGCCCGAGCCCATATCCAGCACTTGCTTGCCCGAGAGGTCCATGGAGCACATCATATCCAGTATCATGGCTGTAGTTTCATGATGTGCTGTACCAAAAGCCATTCGTGGTTCGATGATGATGTCATAGTTGATATGCCGGGGAGTCGTGTGAAAAGGAGCTCTGACAATGAGTTGATCATTGATTATGGCAGGCTCGAAATGGCTTTCCCATAGTGCATTCCAGTTTTGCTCTTTGATTGAAGTATAGCTGAATGAAAGCTCTATCTCCGGTAACTCGTTTTGCAATTCTTTCAAGTCTTCGAGATTAAACTGCCCGGAACTAATATAGGCGTTGAAAGTGCTGTCTTCCTCCCAAAACGCATCATATCCCAGCTTGGTGAGTTCGTAGCTTAACAACTGACGATTGATGGAATGATCAGGATTAAGAACAAATTTTACTTCTATAGAATCCATAATATGCTAACGATTAAAAACTGAAAAAAATATCAATAAAGTCTTTTGCTTTTAAGGAAGCACCACCGATAAGACCACCATCGACATCCGGCTGGGAGAATAGAGATTTGGCGTTGTCTGGTTTACAGCTTCCTCCATACAGGATGCTGGTTTGGTTGGCCAGTTCGGGATGATATTTTTTTGCAATACGCTCACGGATAAAATGATGTATCTCCTGAGCTTGTTGAGGGCTTGCTGTTTTTCCTGTTCCAATAGCCCAAACAGGTTCATAGGCTATAATAACCTTTTGAAAGTCTTTTTCGTTTAGATGAAACAGGCTTTCCTGAAGCTGTTGGTCGATGAGGTCTTGTTGTTGGTTTTTTTCTCTTATTTCCAATGTCTCGCCACAGCAAAATATGGGCGAGAGTTTTGCGTCTATAACTGCATCTACTTTTTCCTTCAACCATTGATGGGTCTCATGAAAATACGCTCTGCGCTCGGAATGGCCAAGGATGACATAGCCGGCTCCGGTGGACTGAATCATAGCATTGGAGACTTCTCCGGTATATGCTCCTGAAGTCTTGTGATAGCTGTTCTGTGCCCCTACAGATATGAGTGTGTGATCATGAGTGAGCTCAGCAGCTAACGATAGCCAGGGGAAAGGTGGAAACAAAATCAGCGAAGCATTTTCCGCTGGTGATTCCTGGCGTTCATTGATCTCGGTTATAATTTTGGTGATTAAATCAATGGCTTGATCTTTAACCATATTCATTTTCCAATTACCGGCAACTATTTGGTTTCTCATAAGGCAATTTTTTTTTCAAATTTACAAAATTATTGGATGCGCACCCGGGGGTCAAGGTATCCATATATTATGTCAACAAGGATGTTGATGATAATCAGGATAAGGGAGATAAATAGAACACATCCCATAATCACCGGGAAGTCATACTGTTCAAGCGCTTTTACAATTACAACACCCAGCCCTTTCCAGTCAAAAACATATTCGACAAATACCGCACCAGCCAGCAGTGAGGCAAACCATCCTGAAGTAGCAGTGATGACAGGATTTAGCGCATTTCGCAAGGCGTGTCTGATGATGATTCTGTTTTGTGAAAGCCCTTTAGCCCGGGCGGTCTTAATGTAATCCTGTGACAAAATGTCCAGCATAGAGCTGCGCGTTAGCTCTGTTACTATAGCCAGTGGTCGTATCCCCAAGGTTATAGCTGGCAGTATGAGATTTTTCAGATTGAGGTATTTGCCCTGACCAAAATCATCAACAGTGTACATGCTCCCAATCATATTCAAACCTGTATACTCTCCCAGCACAAAGGCAAACAGCCAGCCGATTAATATAGCAGCAAAAAAGGAAGGTACTGACATGCCCAGCACCGACACCACTAAGGCCCCTTTGTCAAATAAGCTGTCTTTTTTAACGGCACTGATTAAGCCGATGATCAGGCCTGTAATGATAGCAAAGACGATGGCTGTGACAGCCAGCAGGGCCGTTTTTGGAAATGCTGTTGCCAGTATCTCATTTACCTTGCGTTTGCTCTGATACGATTGACGCAGATAGGGTTTTTTTAATATGACAACATTGCCAGCTTTATCGCTGATCAGCTTTTGCGTTTTGCCATATTTTGCCGTGTCCAGATAGGTGTAATGCTCTTTGTTCTTCGTTTTGTGTAAGGATACCGGAGACAGGTCGTTTAAGTAATTCAGGTATTGAGCTCCTATAGGCTGGTCCAATCCCAGGTCTTTACGTATGGCCTCTACCGAGGCCACATCGGCACGTTGCCCGAGCATCATCCTGGCCGGGTCTCCCGGCAGTATGTTGAATAAAAAAAACACAATGGTTATCACCCCCAGTAAAACCAGGATGCCATAACCTAAACGCCTTAGTATAAAGCGTGCCATAGTGAACTATTTCAAATATTCATTTTTGAATTCTGCGTATTGCGGGAAATCGTTATGGTGCCATTTTTCAATTATCTTTCCTTCCTTTAATAGCAACAATCCCGGATTGGCACGTATAACTGTTTTTAAAGCGATGTCGTCGGCTATATAAAAAGAATAATGCAGGTTGTTGGCTTGTTTGTAGGCATTGATCTCATTAAACAGGGAGCCGGTCAGGACCGCAAATCCTAAGCTGTCCCTGCTTGCCTGTCTGTAAAATTCTTCCATCTCAATCATCGCTTCTTTATCCGCTTTTTGTACATCATAGGCCACCAGTAAAAAGTTATATGTCGGCAAATTAATAATGTCCTCACTAACATTTTCCCCTTCTTTGTTTTCTATACGTAGTGTGTTATCCGGTGCATCTGCTTCGATAACACGCTGCTCAACAAATGTCCATTTCTTGTTAAAGCCGGGTTCGTTGTATGGAATCTCTTCTGTTCGCCATTCCTTTTGCTCACCGCTTTCGTTATTCTCATAAACAATATAAACTGTAGGCGGAGGAATTTCCTGTGTCATATCGCTGCCAACTTTCCAGGCACGGAAATCTATTATGGGCAGGTGCTGATAGCTGTAATAGGAAAAGGCAAACATGATGAGAAATCCCAGTGCGATGATACCATTTTGCTGAGGTTGACTCCAATACGGATTAAACTGCTTTCGTGTCAGGAAAAGAATTAGTGCAAAGGCGAGTAAGACAATATTCTTAAAAAATGTCTCCCAGTTTGTCATTACTATGGCATCACCGAAGCAACCGCAGTCGCTGACAGGATTTTCAAGGGCCAGATATAACGTCAGGGGTGTAAAAACAGCCATAAATAATAAGTTACCCCAGATGGCCAACCTGGGCCTGGCGTTGATTACCAGTGCAAAGCCTATGACAAACTCCAAAGCGCTTACAAAAATCGATAAGTATAATGCAGTGGGGTCCAGCCAGTCGAGATGAAATGCTTCGAAATAATCAATCAACTTGTAGGTAAATCCCAGGGGGTCAATCCCTTTAACAAATCCTGAAAACATAAAAACCAGGCCAGCAATAATCCTGCTGATATTCCTAATGATACTCATAAACTACGATTTTTTTTCTTCCATTTTTATTAATGCAAACACACTGTAATTGATAATATCCCGGTAATTGGCATCAACGCCTTCAGATATCTGCGTTTTCCCCTGGTTGTCTTCTATTTGTTTGATGCGTAGTAGTTTCATCAAAATAATATCTGTTAATGACTCGCGGCGCATATTTCTCCAGGCCTCACTGTAGTCGTGGTTTTTGTTTTCCATCAAACTTTTAGACTCATGGAAATGCTTTAAATATAGTTCTTTGGCTTTCGCAACGGGCAGCTCCTGATCGTTATCAGCTACACCCAGCTCCAATTGAATTAAAGCCATAATAGCATAATTGATGATTCCAATGTATTCAGCATCAATAGCTTCATCTATTTTCTGAATTCCTTTTTCTTCAAAGCTTTTGATGCGCTGTGCTTTGATGTATATCTGATCTGTTAAACTACCGGGGCGCAATATTCGCCACGCACTGCCATAATCTTCCATCTTTGTTAAAAAGATGTGTTGACAATTTTCAATGATATTATTGTACTGTTTTGAGGTTTTATTGTACATTCGACATCTGTTTATATTGAGAAAAACGAATTGATTAAAAATGCATCCAAAATTATAAAAAATTGACACTACCAAACAATATGTACACAGATAGTTTTTTCAAATCACATCAGAGCCTGAATTGCAGGGGAAAGCTGTTGAGTTTGGAGAAGCCTTTAGTCATGGGGATATTAAATATTACTCCAGATTCTTTTTATGATGGAGGTCGTAATTATACGCATCATCAATCGCTGGTTCATGCCCGGCAGATGTTGCAGGAAGGTGCTGATATCATTGATATAGGAGCAATGTCGACTCGTCCGGGCGCGGCAATAATTAGTGAGGAAGAAGAGAAAAGCAGGCTTTTGCCTGTGCTTGAGTCTTTACGGGAAGAGTTTCCTGATGCTGTTCTTTCAGTAGACACCTTCAGGGCCACCATCGCACGCATGTCTGTAGATGCGGGCGCAGATATTATCAATGATGTCTCTGGCGGGATGCAGGACCCGCAAATGTTTAAAACCATTGCAGACTTAAAAGTCCCTTATATTTTGATGCATATGCAGGGGAGCCCTGCTGATATGCAAAAAAATCCTCAATATCATAATGTCGTGAAAGATATCGGTGTGTTTTTCACACGTCAGCTAGAGGAACTCAGGGCTTATGGTGTTCATGATATTATACTGGATCCTGGTTTTGGCTTTGGGAAAACGCTTCAGCATAATTATCAGTTGTTAAAAGGGCTTCCGTTTTTTCAGATGTTTGAACTGCCTTTGCTTGTTGGTGTATCCCGTAAATCAATGGTGACAAAGCTGCTTGACCTTAGCCCGGAGAATGCCTTAAATGGAACTACGGCCTTGCATGTTCTGGCGCTGGAGCGTGGAGCGAATATCCTTCGGGTTCATGATGTGCAGCATGCCAAACAGGTGGTTCGGATTATTGAGCAAGTCAATCGGGTGTAACCTGCTTTATTCATCATAAATAAAGCGAGTTTCGACGCTCCGCACCTAACTTTAAATCAGAGTTTTATGTATGAATTATGCCCTTGGGTTTTATTTTTGACTTTATATTTTGAATCCTGATGTATTTAAGTTATATTTGTCAGGAATCAATTGTAGATTATGGTTAAGGAAAATCAACAACAGGAAACCGGAAAGAAAAGTATTGAGGATAAAGAGTATCAATTGATTTTGTACAATGATGATGTCAATACCTTCGATTTTGTCATAAGTACATTAATGGAAGTATGTGGACATGATGCAGAGCAAGCCGAACAGATTGCTTTTATTGTCCATTTTAAAGGTAAGTGTACGGTGAAAACCGGCCCATATGAAAAACTAAAGCCCTGCTATAGAATTATGGTAAATAAAATGTTGACAGTAGGGATACAATAAGCCCAAAGAGCAATGATCCAAGCCATGATCTGCCCAAGGCGCAACACACACGTGGATGATTATAATAAAATTGAAAACCGTATAGTTAAAAGATGATGTGTCATGGCGAGTTTCACCGAAATAAAGCCGGGGTAAACATTTGGCCATTGAAAAGTAAAATTTAAACAGATGCAAAAGCATATTATAGGACTTGTGTTGGTTATGATTATCGCTTCGTGCAGTAAGGTGCCGGTGACAGGCCGTAAGCAAATGAATTTGCTGCCGGAAAAGATGATGATGAGCATGAGCCTGACGAACTATCAGGGGATTTTAAAAGAAAGCACGGTACTATCTGATCGCGATAAAACAACTGTCTATGTGCGTAGCGTTGGCAGTAAGATTTCTTCAGCCACGAATAGTTTTTTGTCCGAAAACGGACACAAAGATCAGGTCAAGAATTTTGAATGGGAATTTAATGTCATACAGGATGATATTGTTAATGCATGGTGTATGCCGGGTGGCAAGATAGCTGTTTATACAGGGATTTTGCCTGTAACCAAAGATGAGTCCGGGCTGGCAACAGTCATCGGTCATGAAATTGCACATGCTGTAGCTCGTCATGGTAATGAGCGAATGAGCCAGCAGCTATTGGTTGTTTTAGGTGGGATTTCTTTGGATGTGGCAATGAAAGAAGAGCCGGAAAAGACACAGGAGATTTTCAAGGCAGCATATGGTGTTGGGTCTACGCTGGGCACTTTGGCATATTCCCGAAAGCATGAATATGAGGCCGATAAACTGGGAATGGTTTTTATGGCCTCGGCCGGTTATGATCCGGCTAAAGCGATCGACTTTTGGAAACGAATGCAGGCAATGAGTGGAGGGGCTTCTGTACCCCAGTTTTTATCTACTCATCCAAGTGGTGAAAACCGGATTAAGGCTATGGAAGAATTTCTTCCTGAAGCGAAAAAATATCTAAAAAAATAAGTTAATGAGCTGGGTGTTAATTGTTGTTTTGATTTTGATCGGTATATTGTTACTGTTGCTGGAGCTTTTAGTTATTCCCGGGACAACGGTTGCCGGGATTGCAGGCTTTGCGCTGATAGGCTTTTCAATATATATGGCTTATGACACACATGGTGTTGCTGCCGGTCACTGGACTCTGGCGGGTGCTGTTGTGGGCTCTTTGGCGAGTGTTATTATGGCTTTTAGGTCACGGACATGGAAAAAGGCCGGTCTGGCTTATACCATTACCGGCAAAGCCAATACCATGGAGGGCCCGCTTGTTCAAAAAGGCGATACCGGCGTGGCTGTTTCACGGCTGACACCCGGCGGCAAAGCTCGTATCAATAAACAATATTACGAAGTGCAGTCTATTGAAGGCATGATTGACGCCCAAACGAAGATTTTGGTAGCCAAAGTAGACGGCAATAAGGTCTATGTAAAAAAAATGAATTAACCTAAAACTTTTTATATTATGGAAATAGGAATTATGATTGCCATAGGTGTAGCGGCGATATTTTTATTGTGGCTAATCTTTTACTTTATCCCGGTAGGCTTGTGGTTTTCGGCCCTGGTGTCGAATGTCAGGATATCATTGCTTCAGCTTGTGTTGATGCGTTGGCGGAAAGTACCTCCAGGGGTTATCGTCACAGCAATGATAAACTCAACAAAAGCCGGATTAAATCTAACACGTGATCAGCTGGAGGCACATTATCTGGCTGGTGGGCGTGTGAAGTCGGTAGTTAACGCACTGATTTCGGCCGAGAAAGCCAATATGGGGCTGGATTTCCAAACTGCTGCTGCCATCGATTTGGCCGGGCGCGACGTGTTGGAAGCCGTGCAGATGTCGGTTAACCCTAAAGTTATCAATACACCTCCTGTCTCAGCTATTGCCAAAGACGGGATTCAGCTTATTGCTAAGGCACGTGTTACTGTCCGTGCCAATATCAAGCAGTTAGTGGGTGGTGCTGGTGAAGAAACTGTTCTGGCTCGCGTTGGCGAAGGTGTGGTCTCTTCTATTGGCTCTGCGCAGAGCCATAAAGCTGTGCTGGAAAATCCGGACTCGATTTCGCGTGTGGTTTTGGAAAAAGGACTGGACTCCGGAACAGCCTTCGAGATACTGTCTATTGATATTGCAGATGTTGACGTTGGTAAGAATATCGGCGCTCAACTGCAAATGGACCAGGCCTATGCTGATAAAAATATCGCTCAGGCTAAAGCTGAGGAACGCCGCGCTATGGCTGTGGCCGAAGAGCAGGAAATGAAAGCGAAAGCTCAGGAGGCCCGTGCCAAAGTTATTGAGGCTGAGGCTGAAGTGCCTAAAGCAATCTCCGAAGCCTTTAGATCCGGAAACCTCGGTATTATGGATTACCAAAAATATCGCAATATCCAGGCCGATACGGAAATGAGGAGCTCGATCGCTAACCCGGAAGAAGAAGATTCTTATCAAGGGGATCAGCAAGATCAAACATCTGGTAAAGACAAGGATAAATCCAGTAAAGACGATTAATGCGAAAAGCTTTTGATTCGCTGACGGGGCATATTTTTATGTCCCGTTTTTTATTTTTTTCCTTATTCTTTGTTTTATTGAAAAATTGTTTATAATTTTATGACAACCAAAATCGAAATTGTTTTGAAAGATAAAAGCCAAAAACCAATTAACTGGGCCCAAAATTTGGACTGGAGCAATAAGCTTATTTTGATTGTCGAAGATGAGGAAGCTAATCACTTGTTTATTTCATCGGCTTTGAAACGAACTAAAGCGAAACAACTGTGGGCGAAAGATGGAGAAGAAGCTGTTAAGTTAGTCCTTGAAAATCCAGATATCAACCTGGTGTTGATGGATATCCGATTGCCTAAATTGGATGGATACGAAGCTACCAGGCAAATCAAAAAATTCCGTGGCAATCTGCCTATCATTGCACAAACAGCTTATGTTATGGCTAATGAAAAGGGCAAAGTGTTACAGGCCGGTTGCGACGATTTACTTACAAAGCCCATCCGCTTAAATCAGCTCCTGGAAAAGGTAGCCAGTTATCTTGATTGAAATTATTCTGTTTTGTTTTTCAGACAGGAATGCACTACTTTTGTCTGAATTTAAACATTGGATTACATAAGCTGTTTCCTATCCAAAACAGAATACTACTTTAATGGGTGATTTGACTACCGGACGCGAGAGCCGGCGCATAATTTTTTTTGCCTTACCGATGTTGCTGGGGAATGTTTTTCAACAGCTCTATAATGTAGTGGATACCATTATTGTTGGAAAGTTTATCGGCAAGGAAGCCCTGGCTGCTGTTGGTGCTTCTTTCCCTGTGATCTTTGTGTTGGTTTCCCTTTTGATCGGAGTGTCTGCCGGCGTCACTATCCTTATATCTCAATACTTTGGAGCGAAGCAGTTTGAAAATGTTCAGCGCTCTATAACGACCATGTTCAGCTTTGCTATTGTTTCAGCATTGGTGTTGGGTGCTGTTGGGGTGTATTTTAGTGAATCTATTTTTCAACTATTGCGACTGCCTGAGGAAGTTGTGCCGCTAGCTGCAGACTATTTCAGTATTTTTGCTTCCGGCATGGTGTTTATGTTTGGCTTTAATGCTACCAGTGCTGTGCTCAGAGGTATCGGCGACAGCAAAACGCCCTTGTATTTTCTGATGATTTCCACCCTTACCAATATCCTGTTCGACTTGCTTTTTGTGGTTGTTTTTGACATGGGTGTTAAAGGTGCAGCATTGGCAACAGTGTTGTCTCAGGCTGGTGCTTTCATTACAGCGATAATCTATTTAAACCGCACACACGCCATCATTTCTTTTCGGTTAAAGCATTGGGTTTTTGATAGCAGTATCTTAAAGAAAGGTTTAAATATCGGCATTCCATCCGGCTTGCAGCATACATTTGTGGCCCTGGGCATGATGGCTTTGTTTCGTATTGTCAACGATTTTGGAACGGATACCGTTGCTGCTTATACAGCAGCTATTCGTATCGACTCTTTTGCCGGTATGCCGGCCATGAGCCTTTCAGCAGCATTGTCTACCTTTGTGGGGCAGAATCTGGGTGCCAACAAACCGCATCGCGTGCGTAAAGGCTTGCAGGCTACCTGGGGAATTGCTCTTTTGTTGTCGGCCATTACCAGCCTGGTGGTTATTCTCTTTGGTGTTCAGCTGATGGGTGTGTTTACCTCCGACCCTCAGGTTCAGCATATCGGCCATTCATATTTGATGATAGTGGGCGCTTTTTATATTGTGTTTTCTTCTATGTTTATAACGCAGGCTGTGTTACGAGGTGCCGGCGATACCATTACCAGCATGATCATTACACTGTTTTCCCTTTGGTTGTTGCGCATACCCCTTTCTTATATGCTGTCCAGAGAGTCTACCGGACTGGGGTCTGATGGTATTTGGTGGGGGATACCAATCGCCTGGCTCTTTGGTTTTCTCGCTTCTTATATCTATTACCGCAGCGGACGCTGGAAAAGAAAAGTTGTCGTGAAAGCTGATACAGCTACAAACTCCGAGCTGGATGATTTGTGAATGCCTGTCGTTAGAGAAAATCAAAAAATCCATTGTACATGATGCGTACATAAGGAACCCAATGGGCAGTGAAGCTTTTGTAATCCGTTAAATTGATATACTTAAAATAGGATGTCAGGCCTGTATCTATTGTTAGCTGTTCGTTGAGAATGAACTTTAGACCTAAACTGCCAAAAGCGCCAAGACCTATCCCGCCTAAACGGAAGTTATACTCCGTTTGTGCCAGGCCTGGAACATACGTCCTTCCTGGTCCATACCGGTTTACTATTGAATATTTTAAGTCTTCAAGCTGTATGGCCGATTCTTTTACCCTTGTATTGTTAATGTTGATCCCGATTTCTCCATAGTAAGTGAGATTTGGACTTATCATATTAAATTGACGATGTACTCCAATATCAATATTGGTGCGATCTTCTACCCCATAAATCTCAAAAACCGACTCATTAGGTTCTGTGACTATCTGATCCGGGTCAAAGGTTAAAATAAAATTCCCTTTGGCTATTAGCTTTACATAATTGAAATGGACAAAAATTCCCCAGTCTTCGTTTAAGTTGTTCCGTGCTAAAAATCCGATGTTGATGTCCGGGTCATATTTCATGCTTTGAGGTAAATCCGATTCACTCCAGGTATAGGTCTGTGCATTAAAGTATTCCAGGATTTCCTGCTGCCGGTATTGATTGTCTAAAACAAAGCTGATATTGTTTTCGTTCGACTCCTGACCACTGTAGTACATCGCTGTATAATTATTGGCAAAATAAAAGCCGGTATTCAGGCCGATTATCCAACCCTCTATCATGCCTCCGTCTTCTTTGTTCTGGGAAAATACAGGCTGAAATCCTGTCAGGGAAAGCAAATAGAGGAAAAATAGTATTGAGTTTAAGTGTTTTTTATGCTTCATAGATATTTAGTAATCGTTTTATTTGTCAAAAATATCATTTACTATGGAATCCCTGACAATTTTTTTACCTAACGTTTTAATTTCATGAATAGTATACATCTAAAGGGGGTTAACCATATTTTATATGTAAATTATTTTATTCTAAATGTATATCTATCAATATTTTTAACTTTTTTTATTGTGATTGTTTGATTTTTTTTTATAATTTCGTTTGACATCTTAATAATTAAACAGACATGGCTAAAAAAAGTACAATGGATTTGTATCCAAACGAGCAATGGAAAAAGCTTGTACATCCTGAATTGCATCCTGAAGAGCATTATTTGATATCCAACTATGGCAGAATAAAAAGCTTTAAACGGAATCCGATCCATGGTGAATTTATAAACGGCGGAAAACTAAAAGGGTATAACTGTTTAAGCGTTAAGCTGTCCAATGGAAGAAGGACTACCCGCTATATCCATAAGCTCGTTGCAGAGCTGTTTAGCCCTAAAGAAGATTCAGCTCAAACATTTGTTATCCATTTGGATTATGACAAATCCAACAATCATGTCGATAATTTACGATGGGTTACGAAGCCAACCATGTTTGCCCATCAAAAATTAAATCCCAATTACGTCAAAAAGCGGATGTATAATGCTAAACTTACCGAAAATCAGGTGGTCAGACTGAAAAAAATGCTGAAGCATAATGACAAAAAGCTATACCGCATAGCGGAGGAGTTTGGGATAACACATACTCAGTTGAACCGGATACGCTCGGGCGAAAACTGGGGGCATATCAAAGTGGATTGATTCTGTTATAAATGGCATGATAGGACTCCTCGACTGTGCTGTCCTGTTTCAATAGTAAGATATTTAAATTCATACTCAAGGAGTCAATGCTTCCGGCTCCATCTGTTTTAGCCATTAATGTATCCTGATGAAAAATTATTGACTGTGTCTGTATTTCTACATCGCCGGGCCTGGCATAGATTTCTATATTGAGGCTGTCATCTAAAAAGTTATTGGTGATAACCACATGATTTTTTGTTTCTGAAATTTTCAACCCATCTGTATATAGCAGATTGTTTCCGCCACCTTGAGCTGTAAGCTCAGCCTGGTATGTTGCTGCATATTTTTCTGCTTCATTAAATACTATGACATAACGTACGGTTTCAGCTTTGTTCCCGCTCTCGTCAGTGACAGTATAGTACACTTTGTATATCCCGGTTTGATTAATATCCAGTTCTGTTGTTACCAGCACACTGTTTGATAAATCACCTTCTTCAATATCAAAAGCCAGGGCTCCCGGATCATCGAATGGCGTGTTTAACGGCAAATAAACTGTGTCTTTTCCCTCAATGGTGATTTCCGGTGGTGTGTTATCTTCTTTTTGACATGAAAATAAAAAGCTGAATATCAGTACTGTAATAATAAAATACAGGATGTTTTTTGTTTGCTTCATGGTACAAAAATAATATTTCCGTATCTTTAACGCTCATTAATGAAAAATATGATTGGTTTTATGGTTCAGCAAAACGGAAAAATACATCGATATGGCCTCTGGCTTATGATGAGTATACTCATAGGCTTTATTTGGAGCTGTGGACAAAAAAACGATCAGCCTGCATCTAACCAGGTTATCCAGGATCAGAACGACTCTATTGCCGGGGCTGAATTCGACTCTTTATCGCAATCACTGCAAAAAGATACTTTTGATATCGAAGCGGTCGATTAGATCGAAATAATGAATTTTGAAAACCGGGCATTTTTTTCTTATGTTCGTGACCCTGTCAATGAATCCTATAAAAGAACAAAACATGGATGAGAAGATTTATTCAGCTGGAAATAAAGGGAAAGGGATACGTTCCGATTGTTATGTGGAAGTATCTGCCGGAGATCAGCCCCTGCAAATACAACTGGAGAGTAAGGTAGAGAAGCTCTATGGTCGCCATATTCGTGAGCTTACAGTAGCTGTTGCAGCTCATTTTTCATTTGCGAAAGGGAATATTCGCATTGTAGACTACGGTGCTGTAGACTTTGTGCTGGCAGCGCGTTTGGAAGCTGCACTGCAAAAAGTCAGTAAAAAGCAAGCCGCATATTTGCCGGCAGCCAGGCAAGAAAATCATGACGAGAGTTGCAGGGAGCGTTATCGTTTTACACGACTCTACCTGCCTGGCAATTCCCCTAAGCTTATGTTAAATGCCGGTATTCATGCTCCGGATGGTTTGATTCTGGATCTGGAAGATGCCGTTGCTCCTGATAAAAAGTATGAAGCTCGTTTTTTGGTGCGTAATGCCTTGCGTGCGATGCCTTTTTATGGGGCTGAACGTATGGTGCGGATTAATCAGATCCCTTTGGGGCTGGAGGATTTGGATTTCGTGGTTCCTTATGGTGTAAACTTAATCCTGCTGCCAAAATGTGAGTCGGCCGCTCAAATTCATCAGGTGAATGAAAGAATTAAGCAGATCCAAAAAAGCGAAGATTCCGGGAAGTCAATTTGGCTGATGCCTATCATTGAAAGTTCACTGGGAGTAATCAATGCCTACGAAATAGCTACTGCATCGGATAATATTGTGGCCATGGCGATTGGTCTGGAAGACTATACCGCTGACCTGGGGACGATGAGAACAGATGAAGGTATAGAATCTTTTTATGCACGCAGCCAGGTTGTTAATGCTTGTCGTGCTGCCCATATCCAACCCATCGACTCGGTTTTTTCTGATGTGCAAGATATGGAGGCTCTTCGTCAGAATGTGCTTCGGTCTAAACAGCTGGGGTTTGAAGGAATGGGATGTATTCATCCACGGCAAATTGCTGTAATAGCAAAAGCCTTTGCCCCGTCAGAAAAGGAACTGGAGAAAGCCATAAAAATCTACCAGGCTTTTGAAGATGCAAAAGCCAAAGGGGAGGGAGTTGTTTCTCTGGGGTCCAAAATGATTGACCCACCTGTGGTGAAACGAGCTCAACGTCAAATTGATGTGGCTGTAAAGATGGGCCTCTTAGGGGAAAACTGGATGAAGAAAGAGAATCTGTCTGTATGAACCCAGCCAGGATAAATATTTTGACAGACATTTGTATGATTATATTGAAATGGAAAAATGTGCTTAGAGCGTATTTGACCTGTCATGGCGAGCTGCCCCCGATAGATGACAGGGACCACTAAAATCAAAATTATTAGCAGATGAACAAACCATATGGTAAATTAGTAAAGAATGCTGCCGGCCGCGTAGTGCCGGAAGAGATTAATGGCGAAAAACATGTTGCTTTTCAGGGCGTGGGCAAATATCGTCCGAAAGGAAATAAATATGGTCCTCCAATTCCCAGCTGTGCTGATTATCCTGATGATGGTGATAAGCGTCAGCCTTCGTTGAGAGAGGCTTTGATTCAGTCGGGTTTGAAAGACGGGATGACCATATCAACGCATCATCACTTTCGAAATGGAGATTTGATCGCAAATCAGGTCTTTGATATTGCTGCTGAAATGGGTATCAAAGACTTGCGCTGGTATCCTTCCGCTTCTTTCCCCTGCCATGAGTCCATGATCGAACATATGAAAAATGGTGTGATCAATCGTGTTGAAGGGAGCATGAACGGTCCTTTGGGGAAATTTGCTTCAGAGGGAAATATGAAAGGTGTTGGCGTTTTGCGCTCACATGGTGGGCGTTATCAGGCTGTTCAGGATGGTGAGGTGCATATTGATATTGCTGTTATCGCTGCTCCTTGTGCTGACCCTTTTGGAAATGCTAACGGGGTTTATGGTGATGCTGCCTGTGGCTTGCTGGGCTTTGCCCTGGCTGATGCGCAACACGCCGATCGTGTGATTGTGGCTACTGATAATATGGTTGATTTTCCCTGTATCCCATGGCAGATTCACGGCAACTGGGTCGATTATACCGTTGAAGTGGATAAAGTGGGGATTCCAGAAAAGATCGTTTCCGGAACTACCCGCATAACGAAAAGTCCGGATCGCCTGCGTATAGCCGAATTGACTGCTGAATTCTGTGATAAAGCCGGTATTATCCGGGATGGCTTCTCGTTTCAGTCTGGCGCTGGCGGTACTTCCCTTGCCGTTGGGGAATTCTTTGCCAAAATGATGCGGGAACGAAATATTAAAGCAAGATTTATCCGGGCAGGCTCCAATAAATATCCGGTGAAGATGCTCGAGGACGGCCTGGCAGATTATATCCTTGATGGGCAAACCTTCGACCTGGATGGTGTGCGCTCTATGCGCGAAAATCAAAATCATGTCAATACCAGCCCATTTACCAGCTATAATTATCATGGAAAAGGAAACTTTGCTTCTATGGTGGATGTGGTGATGCTGGGTGCTACTGAAGTGGATGTAAATTTTAATGCCAATGTTGTCACCCACTCGGATGGCTATATGTTGCATGGTATTGGCGGGTGGCAAAACTGCCTGTTTTCTAAAACGACGATTTTGCCGGTTCCGCTTTTCCGCGATAGAATTCCGGTGATTCGCGATCAGGTAACAACCTTATGCGGCCCCGGCGAACTTATTGATGTGATTATTACAGAAAGAGGTATAGCCATTAATCCAAAGCGAGTTGATTTGCTGGAAAAGGTAAAGGATTCCGACCTGCCGATTAAAACGATCGAAGAGCTTAAGCAGGAAGCAGAAGATATTTGTGGCGTGCCGGATGCCCCCGAATTGGCTGACGATATTGTCGGTGTTGTAAAGTGGGTGGACGGAACCATTCTTGATGCTATTCATAAAGTCAAAACCTGATAAATATTGTTTATTCTAAAAATCATATCATGATAAAATATTGCTTGCCTTTTTTTGTAATGATGTTTTTGGCCTTGTCGCTGAAAGCAGATTCTGTAAAAACAGATGCAGATAGCACCAAAACAAGTGTTCAGGGAGATACTGTTTCATTTGAAGCAGAGCCCCAGCAATCGGTAGAAAAGGAGCTGGTTTATGTCGTGGAGATAAAAGAACAGATTGCTCCTCCGGTGTGGCGTTTGATGCAAAAAGGCTTTGATGATGCAAAAAGCAAAGGTGCGTCGCTGATTTTGCTTCATATGAACACCTATGGAGGATTGGTGGAGATAGCTGATTCTATGCGTACCAGGGTGCTGAACAGTAAAATCCCCGTTGTGGTTTTTATTGATAACAATGCAGCATCAGCTGGAGCCTTGATCTCGATTGCCAGCGACAGCATTTATATGAAATCCGGAGCCAACATTGGCGCGGCTACTGTTGTCAACCAAAGCCAGGAGGCAGCGCCGGATAAATACCAAAGCTATATGCGCTCTACAATGCGCTCTACAGCAGAAGCGAAAGGAAGAAATCCGGATATCGCGGAGGCTATGGTCGATCCTGATAAATATGTGGAGGGAGTGAGTGACTCCGGGAAAGTGCTTACCCTGACAGCATCTGAAGCTGTTGAATTTGGTTTTTGTGAAGGGATTTACAGCTCCGTTGATGAAGTTATTCTGGCTTATGGCTATACCCATTATGAAAAACTGTATTATGAACCTACCGGAGTTGATAAAATTATTGGCTTTTTGGTCAACCCTTTTGTTAACGGGATTTTGATTATGCTCATTATTGGAGGTATTTATTTTGAGCTGCAATCACCAGGAATTGGCTTTCCCATAATTGCAGCCATCACGGCCTCTGTGCTCTATTTTGCTCCCCTTTACCTTGAAGGACTGGCTGAACACTGGGAGATTTTGCTTTTTGTTGGCGGTTTGATTTTGATTGCTGTGGAAATATTTGCCATCCCCGGCTTTGGCGTTGCAGGTATTTCGGGTATTATACTGCTGGTAGCCGGGCTTTCATTAAGCCTGGTGGGAAATGTGGCTTTCGACTTTTCGAATATCCGTGTTGAAGACCTGGCCCGGGCTTTTTTGACAGTTATCATTGCTTCTTTTATGGCTATAGTGGCTTCGTATTATCTTAGTATGCGCTTGTTTGCTCATAACTCCGGTAAAAGCTTCAGAAGCCTTGCACTACAGGATGAGCTGACTGCTGAAGCCGGCTATACAAGTGCTGATGCTAACATGAAAAGCATGGTGAGCCATAAAGGAAAAGCCTATACTGTGCTGCGCCCTTCCGGGAAAATTATTATTGGGGAGGATATTTATGATGCTACTGCCGAAAATGGGTATATCGAAAAAGGTGAAGAAGTGGAAGTGGTTAGTTATCACAATACACAGCTTATCGTTGCACGCCCGTTTGATGACTAATGCTGCTTGCAGCCTTGACAGAGCCTGCTGACATTAAATTATTGTTAAGCTAAATTAAGACGTGGGAAATATTTGCATCTTTGTTGACATTTTATAGTAAACAGATGCAAAAACGAATACTTACAGTTTTTCTTGCCATATTAGCTGTTACAGCATTTTCACAAAACAAACGATACGTAACCATTTACGGGTCTGGCAGCCAGGATGGTACAAGCTGGAATAACGCCTATTCGGCGAACTCAATACAGTCTGCCATAGATGATATGGCCAATGCCGGCGGCGGGCAGGTTTGGATAGCGTCCGGCACCTACTATCCTACTGTTCCTTTTGATAACGATTATACCGATGATCGCAAGAAATCACTGAACATGAAAACCAATGTGGAGGTGTATGCTGGTTTTTCGGGCACGGAAACAGCGCTTAACCAGCGAACTGACTATGGTGAAGGCGAAGTAAATGAAACTATTATTAGTGGTGACTTAGGTTCTTCCGGTGTTTCTTTAGATAATTCATATTCTGTGGTTTATGTGGAATCAGGTGTAACCAATGCCCGCATTGACGGGCTGACCATTCAGGATGGTAATGCAAATGCAAGCTCTTACAATGATGGTGGCGGCATTTATACGTCGTATGGCGATTTAAGCGTGCACAATTGCGTGATCAAAAATAATCATGCCAATGATAATGGTGGTGGATTGTTTATTCGAAGAAATTGTGTTGTTGATAGTAGTGTTATTCATTCGAACACCAGTGGCGCCGAAGGTGGCGGTGTTTATACACTTTATTGGTCTTCTTACACTGATCCTGTTCCTCTTATAAAAAATTCCTTGTTCTATAATAATGTATCTTCATCTGATGGTGGGGCTGTTTTTATTAAAACTGATGGGGAAATTCGTAATTGCAGGATAATAAATAATGATGCCAGTCGGGGTGGTGGCATTTTTGCCTCTTATGGCGGCCTGATGGTCAACAACCTTATTGCAAATAATGAATCTAATTTTTATGGTGGTGGTGTATTTCTCGATTATGGAGGAAGCTTAATAAACAGCACCATCGTAAGCAATGAGGCAAATTATTCGGCCGGAGTAAACCGAAACCGTGGTTCTTCCATTGTGCAAAACTGTGTTATCTGGAATAATGATATTATTAGCTATGGCACAGGAACAGCCTTTGAGTATTGCGCTATTGAAGGAGGCTTTAGCGGTTCATCGGCCGGAAGCGGAATAATAAATCTAAATGCTTCAAATACCGGTACAGGAACGGCCAATTATCCCGAATTTGTCAGTCCTATCAACGATCAGGGTTATAATCCTTCCATGACTTCTATGTTTCTCGCCGCCAACTGGCGTGTGAATTGTCATTCTGCAATAATCGATACAGCCAGCGTATCACTTGTTCCGGCAGGAATTACAAACGACCTGGCCGGAAACAATCGAATTATTGACGGAAACAACAACGGTAATGCCAAACCTGATTTGGGCGCTTACGAATATACCAGCAGCTATACCACTTCAGTAAGTATCTGCCAGGGTGATACCTTTGCCTTTGGAAATATGAACCTTACAACCTCCGGCACTTACCAAAACAGCCTGACCAGCTCCAATGGCTGTGATTCTGTGGTAACAATTACCCTTACCGTGCTACCAGCGGATTCCGGTTTTGTGAATGCTGACATCTGTGAAGGCAGCAGCTTTAGCTACGGCGGACAAAGCTATAATCAATCCGGGGATTATTATCAAACAGCTGCAAACCCCAATGGTTGTGATTCCATCATTAAAATCAGCATGAACGTACATCCGATAGACACTATAGTGCTTGCTGCTATGGATGTGTACGAAAACCAGAATTATGATTTCCACGGACAAATTATCACCTCCAGCGGCACCTACTATCACACCGCTCAAAGCATTTATGGTTGCGACTCAGTGATTCAACAAACCTTTATATGGCATCCAATTGACACTGTCCTGAATGATTTTTTCTGCCAGGGAAGCACGTATAACTTTGAAGGCACGCAGCTTTCGGCTCCCGGAACTTATTATTCCACCATTGTGAGCACCAGCAACCAGGACAGTACCATCCAGCTAAACCTGGCATTTTTTCCTGTGGATACAACAACATTGCCATCGGTTTATCTGGATGGCAGTTCTACCTATAATTTCTACGGCACCATATTGAGTGCTCCCGGCACATATTATCACACGACCACATCCGGTTTTGGCTGCGACAGCGTGCTAAAACTAACCATATATCCCCGGCGCTATGTAACTCAAAATGGCTCGGGCAGCCAAAACGGCACAAGCTGGAACAACGCCTATGCAGGAACCTCCTTGCAAGCGGCCATCAATGATGTTTCCATTTACGGTGGCGGACAGGTTTGGGTAGCCAAAGGAACCTACAAACCGACCACAGGCACCAATCGCGGACAGCAATTTACCATCTACGACAGTGTGGAAGTGTATGGCGGCTTTAGCGGCAACGAAACGGCCATCAGTCAGCGTAGCGGTTATGGGCAATATCAGGGCAATGAAACCAAATTAAGCGGCGATATCGGTGCCCTGCTGGACACTACTGACAATTCTTATACCATTGTAGCACAGGCAGCATCAGCCGGTTATTGTGTTGTTGATGGTTTTACTATTCGTGACGCCAGTCATCCAGGATACACCTCGGAAGGGGCAGGCGTTTACCTGAGAGCAGGCGGAATTCTGCGCAACTGTGTGGTTTACAATAATCACTCTGAATGGCGTGGCGGCGGTGTTTACAGCGATCATGGTATCATTGAAAATTGTATCGTCAAAAATAATAAGGCCAATACCGATGGTGGGGGGGTCTATCTCTATGGAGGGAAAGTATTGAATTGCATTATTGACGGAAACATCGTAAGCGGCAACGGCGGTGCCGGCATCCATGCAGAACAGGATTACGGTATAATTGACAGCACTACTTTTCAGAATAATATCATTGAAGGCTACGGCTGGGGCGCTGGCTTAAGTGTTGGTGGTAGCGCTGATTCAATGCGCATTACTAATTGTACGTTTATAAATAACCAAACAGTATTGGGAGCCGCACTTCACATGAGCGGAAATGCTACCGGAAATATCATCAGGAATTGTATCTTCGAAAACAATACGTCCATCGATTATCTGGCGCAAGCCACCAATACAATCTATGATGGTACTGGCGGCGCCGTTTTACTGTCATCAGGCAGAATATCCAATAGCAGCTTTATTAACAATACGGCTACTAAAGGTGGTGCAGCATATCTGAATGCCACAGCTGAGCTGGACAGCTGTTCCTTTCACGAAAATACAGCAGCGGACGAGGGCGGAGCAGTTTATATGTATCAGGGTGGTTTGGTGAATAACTCTATGCTTACTGACAACCAGGCTTCCGACGGCGGAGCCGTTTACATCGAAAACGGTGGTAAGGTGTTGAACAGCCTCATCGACTCCAACTACACTTATAATGACGGCGGCGGAATCCGGGTTTTTACCTCCGGAGAAATAGAAAACTGCCGGTTTATTGCAAACTATGGAGATTATGGAGGTGCGGTTTACCTGCATGGCAATGCATCCCTGAAAAATTCAACGCTTCATAGTAACAGCGCACACTATGACGGTGGAGCGATTTATAACTCAAACAACGATTCACCCATAATCAACTGCGAGGTATTCAACAATTATGCCCGCTACGATGGCGGGGGTATTTATCAGAATATCTCCAATAACAATAACGGACTAATTGTCAATACCAATATTTACAACAACGAAGCCCGTTACGATGGTGGTGGTGTTTATTTCTACTTTGGTGGTGAACTGGTAAACTGTAACATCAATAATAACAAAGCACAGGACCAGGGCGGCGGCGTTTATATCGATTACAAAGCACGAATAAAAAACAGTGTGGTCTGGGGCAATGATAGTATGCAGATCTACCTGGCAGGGTTTTCAAGTTATACAGAATTGGATACGACAGCCATTTTGAATGGATATACCGCTTCTGGGGCAGGTGCATTAATTATCAACCTTGACAGCGCAAATTACGGCTCCGGCAGTGGCAATTACATTAACTATGTTAATCCGACTTCATTTGCCGGAAACTTTAGTAATATCGCGGACAGCCTCGAGCTGTTTGATGCCGACTGGAATCTGAATTGTGGTTCTGTAGCCATTGACCAGGGCAATAACCTGATTCTGCCCGACACCATAACCATGGACTTAGCAGGGAATGCCCGTTTTTCTGATGGTGACAATGATAACACAGCAAACGTTGACCTGGGGCCACTTGAAGCTACCTTTAGCTATACGCAAGATATATCATTGTGTCAGGGAGACACTTTTATGCTTGGCTCTCAACAAATCACCCAGGCCGGCACCTACACCCAAACCATGACCAGTACCAACGGCTGTGATTCAACTCTTACCGTAAATGTAAGTGTGCTGCCGGTTGATTCTGTTCAGATAACACAAAATATTTGCGATGGCGAAACATACCTGTTTAACGGACAGTCATTAACAACAGCCGGAAATTACTCAGAAACCTTCACTTCGGTTTGGGGTTGCGATAGTGTTGTGGAACTCACCCTGAATTTGCTGCCGTTGGATTCAACAACAATTTCACAAACCATTTGTGAAGGCAGTTCATTTACACACAACGGCAATGTTTATAACTTGCCGGGAATTTACCGCGATACACTTACTTCAGCCAACGGCTGCGACAGTATCGTAAATATTGACCTTCAGGTTAATCCTGTAGATACAAGCTGGACATACGCTTACATTTGTCAGGGAGGCAGTTACAATTTCCATGGGCAGCTTCTTACAAACTCCGGGAACTACTACCATCAGACGGTCTCCACCACAGGCTGTGACAGCACACTGGCGCTGCAACTTATTGTGAACCCAGTGGACACAAGCCTTGTGAATGCCAGCATCTGCGAGGGAAACAGCTATAATTTCCACGGAACCAACCTGATACAAACTGGCATTTATTATCACAATCTGACAGCTAATAGCGGCTGCGACAGTGTTATCATGCTGGACTTGTTTGTTCAGACAGTGGACACAACCATTTTTAACCAAAGTATTTGTGAAGGAAGCACATATACTTTCCATGGCAGCACACTTAGCCAGGCAGGAACATATTATCATACGGCTAACTCTCAGGCGGGTTGCGACAGCGTGCTTGTGCTGACGCTCAGCATCAATCCGCTGGATACGATCCACCAAACAGCAAGTGTTTGTGAAGGCAGTTCGTATAATTTCAACGGAAATATGCTGACGCAAAGCGGCACATATTATTACAGCACGACCAACCAGTTTGGTTGCGACAGTACTGTGGTTTTGGATTTTACGGTTAATCCGATTGATACTACATTGCTTTCAGAATCCATCTGCCAGGGAAACAGCTACAACTTCTATGGAAATATGCTTACACAATCCGGTATTTATCACCACACACTTAGCTCACAGTTTGGCTGCGACAGCATATTGCAATTGCAGTTAAATGTTAATCCAACACCTGCGAAGCCTACAATAACGGTTCATTTTGACACACTGTTTTCGAACGTATCAGCTACAAACCAGTGGTATTATGATAACTCGGCAATAACGGGTGCCATTAACAGCTACCATATTGCAACACAAAACGGAGATTATTATGTTATCGCAACCAATTCATTTGGGTGTTCCAGTGATACCTCAGATATTGTTGGTGTTAACTGGGTTAGTATTCAGCAGCACAGTGGATATCATTTAAAGGTTTATCCAAATCCGGCTAAGGAGATATTGAATATTCGTAGTGACCATACCATAAACTATGAATATCATATTCTCAGTATCAATGGGCAGTTACTTTCTTCCGGTCGTTTTTATCGGGATACTAAAATTGGCATCAGTCATTTAAAACCTGGTATATACCTTCTTAAGATAATGTCAGAAAATCGCACACAGATGATAAAGGTTGTAAAGCAATAAAGGATCAATAATAAAAGCAATTGCTGGGGCGTTATGCCAAAAATAATTCTGTTATCATGAATCAACGCATAGAACTAATCCGTAAAGATATCACCAGGCTGGATGTTGATGCCATTGTCAATGCAGCAAACAAATCATTGTTAGGTGGTGGAGGTGTTGATGGCGCTATTCACCGGGCGGCAGGCCTCTATCTAAAAAAAGAATGTGAAACCCTGGGCGGCGCAGAAACCGGGGAAGCAAAACTAACCAAAGGTTATGATCTGCCGGCAAGCTTTGTGATTCATGCGGTGGGTCCGGTATGGAACGGTGGTGGTAATAATGAAAAGGAATTGCTTGAAATGGCTTACCATAATAGCCTGAGACTTGCGGAAATGAACGAATTTGAATCAGTGGCTTTTCCCAATATCAGCACAGGCGTTTATCATTTCCCGAAAGACATGGCTGCCGATATAGCCATAAACACTGTGGAAGATTTTCTGGACAAAAATGACTTCCCGAAAAAAATTTACTTTGTTTGCTTTGACGATGAAAACTACACGGTGTATAAAAATAAACTCGGGCTGGCTTAATATCGCTGAGCTAAGATATACTGTTGCCTGACACATCGCATAATTTCTGGTCTTATTTTTTGGAAAAAGGCGTTTTTTTTTGTATATTTAGTGCAAATAAAAAACAAATATTATGCAGACTTACATTCTTTTAACCAAACTGTCTCCGGAGATTTTGAAGCAAATGCAGAAGCGCGAACAACACGGGCGTGAATGGCTTGAGAAAGTCAAAGACAAATGTCCAGAGGTTAAATTCAAAGAACACTATGCTTTATTGGGTGATTATGACTTTATCGACATTTATGAAGCGCCGGATTCCGAAACAGCAGCAAAAGTGTCAATGATCAGCAATCAGCATGGAGCTGTCAATGCCAAAAGCATGGCAGCCATACCGTATAAGCGTTTTCTGGAGCTGACCCGGGAAATTTTGTGAGCGCATGATTTTTCAGGACTTCATTAGTAATGGATGTCCGGATTCAGATCTTTCCACTTATCAAAGACTGCTTGTGCCTTTTCTTTGTCCAGAGGGATAAGTGGGAGTGATCGTTGCTGTGGTGCTTTATTCAGTTCCCGATAAATGATATCATCATCAAAGCCGGCCTTTTGCGCATCATAACGATCAGCAGCATAGTAAACCTTGTCGATCCTCGCCCAGTAAATGGCTCCCAGGCACATTGGGCAGGGTTCGCAACTGCTGTATAGTATGCAGCCGCTCAAGTCGTAAGTATTTAATTTTGAGCAGGCTTTGCGGATGGCCCTTATCTCGGCATGCGCTGTTGGGTCGTTATTAGATATGACCCCATTGGCCGATGAGCTGATCAATTGATTGTCTTTGACAATAACAGCGCCAAAAGGCCCGCCATTTTCTGTGCTTAAATTCTCTTCTGACTTTGTTATGGCCAGCTCCATCCAATGTTTGTGCATTTCTGATGCCATGGTATGCTTTTGTTTGAACTCAAAAAAGCTATCGTGTAAGCAGGCTTTTGACTTCTCCTTTGCCTTCCCGTATGACATAGCTTTCGTCCTGAGTACAGTCGATGATCGTGGATTGTGCAAATTCACCGGCTCCGCCGTCCACCACAACATCGATAATGTGCTGATATTTCTCATGCATTAGTTCCGGATTGGTGACATATTCCTGCTCGGAATCAGCAGGGATGGATGATGACATCATGGGATGACCCAACTGCTCCACAATCTGGCGTGCAATATTGTTGTCCGGGATGCGGATACCTACTGTTTTCTTGTTGTCCTGAATTTGCTTGGGAACCTTGTTGTTGGCAGTAAGTAAAAAAGTATAGGGCCCGGGCAGCACTTTTTTCATCATTTTAAATACAGGATTGCTGATAGGGCGGGTATAATCGGCGATATCCGAAATGTCTTTGCAGATAAAGGAAAATTTTGCTTCTTTGCTTTTGATTCCTTTGAGCAGGGCGATTTTCTTTAATCCTTCAGGGTTATAGATGTCGCAGGCTATGCCATACATCGTGTCTGTCGGATAAATAATGACGCCTCCCTTCTTCAAGATGTCCACAACCATGTCAATCTTTTTGTCGCTGGGATTTTCTTCATGCAATTTTAAAATCATAGGCTATCAAGTATTTGATGAATTCAACAATGAATGAAAAAGGGATGGTACACGCTTATTGCTGCGCCTTTTTGTGGTCGGCCAGGAATTTTTCCAGGCCGATATCCGTTAACGGATGATTCAACAGGCCTTTCAATGGTTTCAGGGGACTGGTGACAACATCCACACCAATTTCTGCACATTCGATAATATGTTTCATGTTTCGAATGGATGCAGCCAGGATTTGTGTCTCAAAGTCATAATTCTCATACACCTGAACCATCTGGGCAATCAAATCCATGCCATCATAATTCATGTCGTCGATGCGGCCAATAAAAGGGCTGACATAAGTAGCACCGGCTTTGGCAGCTAAAATAGCTTGTCCGGTCGAAAAAACCAAGGTGCAGTTTGTCTTGATACCTTTGTGCGACAAATGATTAATGGCTTTGATGCCGTTTGCTGTGGCTGGTACTTTTACTACAATCTGCGAGTGAATGGAGGCCAGTTGAAGGCCTTCTTCTATCATGCCCTCAAGATCGGTGGCGATTACTTCGGCACTCACGTGACCATCTACAATATTGCAGATTGACTCATAATGCTTGATGATATTCTCGTCTCCGGTAATTCCTTCACGGGCCATTAATGATGGATTGGTGGTTACTCCATCCAAAATACCCATAGATTCAGCTTCTTGTATCTCTTTTAGGTTGGCCGTGTCAATAAAAAATTTCATGTTTTTGTTGATTTTTTTTATGAATAAAACATTATGCTTTCCTCTGCAAAGGTAATAACAAATTAGGGGCTATTTTTATTTTACGAAATAATCTATTAAATAAGCGGAAAATATTGTTGTGATTAAACAATAGGAGATGGGAACAACAGGCTGCAACTTGTTTGGGGTTAAGATACTTTTCATGAATGGCTAATTTTATGGTGACAAGATACAAAAAATAGCATCCATTTTCAAGTAAAAAGGCAAAAAAAGAAGGGCAAGCTACTTACATCGCACCGCTACAACCGCTTACCCTTGCTTCCTTCCGGACCTGGGGGAGTTCAGCAGGAGCTGGTCGTGTAAGACTTGCCCTGAGCATGCAAAAGTAATTATTTTTTGATTCCTGAAGGGCTTTTTGCCGTGTTTTTTTTCTTGAAATATTTATTATGCTTGTCATCAGAATTTTGTCTCCCATAGCTAATGCCTCCTTTGGCTTGTGTGTTTTCGTAAGTGAGGTCATTCTTATCCGGTAGCTTGTTATTTCAAGCATTTTTGTTTTCTTTGTGAGGATTTCAGATTAACTTTGTCAAAAAATTAAAAATGGCACAAGCAGCATCCAAAACTTCGCATACCTTTCGATATGCGCTTTATATTTCAGGCGTTTCCATTGCTATTATGTTGATTTCTTTTGTCTTTGACCTGACAGGTAACAATGTTCTTGGCGTATTCAACTGGATCGCTATACTGGCACTTTTGCATATGAGTGCTTTTCGTTATCGCGAGGATTTTCTTGGTGGTTATATTTCTTTTGGCAAGTCTTTTAGTGTGATTTTTCAGACGGCAATTTTTTATGGGCTGATCATGATGTTTTATTCAATGATTCATTATCAGCTTATTGACCCTGGAGCGCTGGATGAAATGATGCAAATAGCCCAGAAAAAGCTTATCGAGGCCGGAGGCATTACCCAGGCGCAGTTGGATGCGATCGTGAAATTTCAGAAAAATGTCACCTATACTTACTGGGGAGTTGGCATTGGAGAGTTTTTAAGTGGATTATTCTGGGGATTGATTGCCGGGTTGTTGCTCTCGCTGATCAACCAAAAAGATGATCCTAATCGTTCACCGTTTAAACCATAATCATGGATGTATCAATAGTTATTGCTTTATTAAATGAAGAAGAGTCTCTTCCGGAATTGAAAGACTGGATATTGAAAGTGCTTAAAAAAGAGCAGTATACATATGAAATTATTTTTATTGACGATGGTAGCTCTGATGGTTCCTGGAAGGTGATCGAGCAATTTAGCCGGGAAGATGAAAATATCAGAGCTATAAAATTCCGTCGCAACTATGGAAAATCAGCTGCTTTAAATGAAGGATTTTCTTATACCTCAGGCGATATTGTTATTACTATGGATGCTGATTTGCAGGATAATCCGGAAGAGATTCCGGAGCTGGTTCGGATGATCCGCCAGGAGGGGTATGATCTTGTCTCGGGCTGGAAAAAGAAACGCTATGACCCCTGGACCAAAACCTTTCCTACCAAGCTGTACAACTGGGCTACACGTAGAATGACCGGCATTCACCTGCACGATTTTAACTGTGGGTTGAAAGCTTATCGAAAAGATGTTGTTAAAAGCATCGAAGTCTATGGCGAGATGCATCGCTATATTCCTGCCATTGCTAAATGGGCCGGATTTAAAAAGATAGGCGAAAAAGTGGTGAAACATCAGTCGCGAAAATACGGGACTACAAAATTTGGATGGGAACGTTTTATCAATGGCTTTCTCGACCTACTTTCCATCACCTTTATCTCGCGCTTTGGAAAACGCCCGATGCATTTATTTGGCCCTATCGGCACTTTATTGTTTGCCATTGGCTTTATTATTGCCGGATATCTGGCTTATCAGAAGCTTTTTATGGGGATACACAGAATCAATGAACGCCCATTGTTTGACCTTGGGATTTTTGCTATGCAGCTGGGAACCATGTTGTTTATTGGTGGGTTTCTGGCCGAGTTGATTTCACGTACTTCTCCCGACCGAAATAACTATTTGATCGAAAAAAGAATACATCTGGATCCGGAATCTTAAGGATATAAACATACGATTACAGATGAACCGGGCATGATCCGCCTTAGGCGAACTGACAGAAAACGATGTCATTGTGCGGTGGGCTTTCCGCCTTAGGCGGAGATTTAGGGGTGCGCGCAGTGCGAGAGGGCGAGTTGGCGATGAAGCGATAGGGCGAACGAAGTGACTTAAGGGACTTAAGTGAATGAAGCGACTTAAGAGAACGAAGGGACTTAAGAGAATGAAGCGACTTATGAGAACGAAGCGACTTAAGAGAACGAAGGGACTTAAGTGAATGAAGCGACTTAAGAGAACGAAGGGACTTTAGAGAATGAGAGACTAAGAAAAAAAGCGAACACCGAACCCCGGTGAAACAGCTCCTTTCGTCGCATTTAACGGGGCCCCGTTAAATCTACTCCTATCGTCGCATTTAACGGGGCAAGCAAGGAACAAAGAACCCCGTTAAATCTACTCCTATCGTCGCATTTAACGGGGCAAGCAAGGAACAAAGAACCCCGTTAAATCTACTCCTATCGTCGCATTTAAC
>JBNJHE010000010.1:0-8593 GCA_051748205.1 Bacteroidota bacterium
GTGTGTGTGTTAAAGTTTTTGTCATGGCTCGGTTCATGCCTTTAGTTTGAATTTTGATTAATACAAAAACAAAACACATAAGAAGCTGTTAAGTTTCTAACAAGTTAATGAATTAAACCCTTGAACATTTTCTGACAAAATTATGTATGCTGGTCATACATTCATATTCGGCTTCATGGAACCCCATATGGCCGACCTTCTCCAGCAAAAGAGCTTCGCTGTGTTTGGGCATACCAATAATTTCCAGCATGCGTTCATAGCGGATTCGACTGTCTTGTTTTCCCACGATAAATAGAAAAGGCAGATTCAGTGTCTGTATCAGTTCTACAGCACTTTGGCGTTCTTTCATGCCTTTTAGTGCTGCAATGATTCCTTGTGCAGACATTGTGCGTGCTTTTTTTATCTGCTGATCGATAGTTGTTTTTAAATGATTGCGATTGGCCTCAGCGTAGAGGGAAGGGATAAAGGTGCTGATGAAGTTTTCTTTCTTTTGCCGGACTAATTCTATGGTTCTGTCTCTGTTCTTTTTCGCTTCAGCAGTGTCAGCATCAGGATGTGAGTGAAACAAAGTGATGCCATTAAGATAATCAGGGAATAGCCGGGCAAATTCGAGGCTGACATAGCCTCCCATAGAGTGTCCGATTATTGTGCTACGGTTAATGTGCTCTTTGTCAAGAATTTTCTTAACTTCTTTGGCCATCATATCCATAGAGTGAGTGTCACTAAGCACCGGGCTGTTGCCGTGTCCGGGCAAGTTGATCATCACTACGGAAAAATCTTTGGTTAGGGAAGGAAGGTAGGGCTGCCACAAATCCAGCGATTCCATAAAGCCATGCAAAAGGACCATAGGAGGTCCGGATCCTTTGATTTGATAGTGTAAGCTGTTCATAGCAATCTACATTGTTTAGTGTCCGTGGTCGAGCAAATTTAACTAATTTTGCATAAAAGTACAAATTATATGAATACAGGCTCCAACACCAGCTTTCCATTTATAAGCCGGGAGCGATTTCTGATAGCCGGGCCCTGCAGTGCTGAAAGTAGGGTGCAGGTATTGGAAACAGCTCGCTACCTGTCAGCGCTGCCGCAGATGGCTGTATACCGTGCCGGGGTTTGGAAGCCGCGTACCCGTCCCGGACAGTTTGAAGGGTTTGGGAAAAAGGCGCTGCCCTGGCTGCAGGAAGTAAAAAAGCAAACTGGCTTGAAGGTGGCAGTGGAAGTAGCACAGGCCGGGCATGTGGAAGCTGCCCTGAATGCTGGAATGGATATCCTTTGGATTGGCGCCAGAACAGTGGTGAATCCGTTTTCTGTTCAGGAAATTGCCTCAGCACTGAAAAATAGCCCTGTGCCTGTTATGGTGAAAAATCCTGTTAATCCCGACCTTAACCTTTGGCTGGGTGCCATTGAACGCCTGAAAGAATCCGGAGTATCACAGGTGGCTGCGATCCATCGTGGCTTTTATTTCTTCGATGAATCACCCTACCGCAATGCCCCTATGTGGGAAATCCCTATTGAGTTAAAACGCCGATTCCCTGATCTTAAGATAATTACCGACCCCAGCCATATTTGCGGAACTGTGGAAAAAATCCCTGAAATAGCACAAAAAGCTCTCGACCTGGAAATGGATGGCTTGATGCTGGAGACACATCCCCAGCCTGATATGGCAATTACGGATGCAGCTCAGCAACTTTCTTTTCAGCAACTTAGCAGCCTGCTCGATAATCTGCAGCTTCGTCAGGTGATAGTAAATAGCCGGTACAGCGATCGTTTGTCGAAACTTCGCCTGGAAGTGGACAAAATTGATCGGGAACTGCTCGAAATCCTGGCGCGTCGTATGGAAATTATACGGGAGATAGGGGAATACAAGCGATCCAGGCAAATTACAATTTTGCAAAGTGACCGATTTAGGGAAATGGTTCGTACTCGACTGAATGAAGCTGACAATTTTAATCTCAATAAATCCTTTTTGCTGAAACTGCTGCAGCAGATTCATCAGGAGTCTATCAGACAGCAGCAGAAGATATTCAACAGAAAACAGGAGCAATAACTAAAAGGTAGTTGTTGGATATGAATTTTAAAGCCGGCTTTATAAGCTGGCATAATTTTCCTATCTTTGATCCTCAGTAATAAACCCAGGGCTGGATATTCGTGATGGAAATACATTTACAACATATTATTCCGCATCCGATGCAAGAGCTACCACTAGAGGATACGGAGGTCTGGAGAAAGCAAGTAACTATCAAAAGCGACTCTCATTCAGTGGTATATGCTGCCTCAGGGAAAGGAAAAACCAGCCTGCTAAATATCATTTATGGGTTACGTCAGGATTATGAAGGCGATGTTCTGATTGATGGTCGTTCGTTGAAACTACTGAAACACCGCGATTGGGTAGCGATAAGACGGAAAAAGATTGCTTATGTTCCTCAGGGATTATGGTTGTTCGATCACCTGACTGGCATAGAAAATATCTTGCTGAAAAACCGTATTACAAATCATCTGCAAAAAGAGCAGATTCAGGAGTACCTCAAACAGGCCGGAATGTATGCGTATCAGCACCAAGAAGCCGGAACCTTGTCGTTTGGTCAACAACAACGTATTGCCATTATCCGTGCCCTTTGTCAACCTTTTCAACTGATTATGTTAGACGAAGCCTTTAGTCATCTGGATGCTACAAACCGTGCAATTCTTATGCAGATTATTCGTCAGGAAGCAGCTGAACAAAACGCAGGAATTCTTTTAAGTAGTTTGCATAAACCCGAAAATGAATATGAACAAGTGCTGAAGCTATGATCTGGAAAGTTTTAAAAAAAGAATTCAAAGGTAGTCATCTGCTGGTTATAACTTTAGTGATGCTGACAGGCTTTGTGATTATCTTGCTGGCCGGGCGTTTTTATGCAGATATCCGGCCCACTTTGCAATCGGAGGATATTTGGGAGGATGAGCATCTGGTTATCAGTAAAAAGGTGAGTTCGATGAATACAGCATTTCAGGCTCTAGGAAAAAAGCAAAATGCCTTTAGCGAAAAGGAGCTGAAAGAGATTGACAGCCAGTCTTTTGTAACTGATATGGCGCCTTTTGTGTCGAATAGCTTTAAGGCTTCTATGACCTTGAGCGCTGGCGGCAAAAGCGGGTTGAGAACAGAAATGTTTTTTGAAGCCATCCCTTCACGCTTTTTGGATGTCACAGATGATGACTGGGAGTGGACGCCGCAGAGTCGTTATGTTCCGGTTATTTTGCCAAAGACTTATTTGAATCTTTATAATTTTGGCTTTGCTAAATCACAGGGATTGCCGCAAATATCTGAAGGAGCGGCAGGAATGCTGAACCTGAAGGTTATTATTAAGGGGAATCAACAAAGAGAAGAACTGTTAGCCAGGGTGACAGGATTTTCCGATCGTCTGAATACTATACTTGTACCTCTTGAGTTCCTCTCTTATGCCAATGCGAAGTATGGAGAGAAAACTGTAGCACCTTCGCGTGTGATGCTTGTTACTAAAGACCCTTCTAATGCTGAATTGCTGAACTTTTTGGAAAAAGAAAATTACGACTACAATAAAGAAAAATTGTCGGGGGGGAAAGCCCGGGCCTTGCTGAATACTGTTTCAGGGCTTGTGTTACTTACGGGCCTGGCTATTAGTGTGCTTGCTTTGTGGATGTTTATCCTGAGTACTCAGCTTCTGATTCAAAAAAATAAAACCAATATCCACTATCTTATTGTTCAGGGGTATAGTCACAGACAAGTGCTGATGCCTTTTGTGCGTCAAAATGGAGTGGTGTTATTACTTGTTTTTGGCTTGAGTATAATCCCTTATTTGTTGCTGCGAAACTGGTGGAGACAGGCCCTGGAAAAAGTGATGCAAAATGATCTGCTGGCTGATGCATGGATTTTATCTGCCGGGATATTATTGCTGCTGCTGCTGGGTAGTATTAATATACGCTCAATATATAAACAAATACGCAAAACAGTATGAGATTTCAAGTGCATCGATAGTGAAATTTCTTGTTAAGATATTGCAAAACAAAAAAATATTTTCGATATTTGTAAAAAACCCTAACAAATTAGTATTATGAGAAAATCTATTACGCTTATTATCATTGCTATAATAGCAACTGCCCTGATGACATCCTGCAATAAGGAATCAAAACTGGAAGAGAAAATTCCGGCCGAAACCATTACTGTATTCAAAGTCAATACAGCAGATATCCTCAAAGACTTATCTTATGATAACCTGGTGGAAGAGATTCATAAGATGGAAAGTTATAAGAATACGATGGATAATCTGGATGACGAAGAGCGAGCGTTGTTGGAAGAAATCCTTAACGATCCGGCTGCCTCTGGTATCCAATTCAAAACTCCGCTATATGGTTTTTTCTATCCATACGAAAAGGAAGAACAAGAGGGATTTATGGCTGGTGTTATTGCTGCCGTTAAAGGGTCTGACTTCGATGAATTTTTGCACGAAATGGATGAAGTAGGAGGATTGGATATGGAATTTAATCAGCACGACGATTTTCAATATATTAAATACTATAATTCAGCTATTGGCTGGAATAATGATATCGCTGTTTACTTAGGTTCAATGAATCACATATACACCGAATCGGAAAGTCATATCATGGCTGAGCTCGAGCGCCTTTTCAGCCTGGAAAAACAAGAAAGCTTGATTAGTAATAAGGACTTTGGCGATTTTAGTAAAAATGCACAGGATTTCAATATGTGGTTTGCTCTCGACCTGGATGCTGATTATTATCCCTATATGATCTTTGATATTAAGCCATTTATGGATTATACCGGCATAGATGATTTGAGCGGTAACTATATGCATATGTATACCGAAATTCGTAAAGACGGTATCGTGTCTTCTTCTGAGCTAAGAGTGAATAAGGAGGTCCAAAATTTTAAATGGGAAGACATGAAATGGGATAAAATTGATGAAACCATAGGTTACTAGCTCCTGTATTATAAGTATTTGGTTCCTTTCTATTACAAAATTATTGGCATCCCTTAAACGGTAGGAGGTTAAAAATTTTGTGTTTTCTTCTTTAACTTTTGCTGGCCGCAAAAGAGGGTTATATATTTTTTTTTGTGTACGGATGTTTTTGTCACAATAATATGGATATGTTTTCTACTTTTGTGGAAGATGAACTGAGCCATGACATTTTTTTAACACATATGGCGATGAAGCGATGAACCGAGAGGGCGAATGAAGAGACTTAAGAGAACTAAGAGGCTGAGAGAGACGATAGAAAAAGCGAATACATTCAATGAGACTCAGCTTTTGGAATCTACCGTTAGGCGGAGAACTGAAAGATGTAAGTCGAATTAATCCCGATGAGGTTACAAAATCGGGAGAACACAGAACATAGAACAACAATTCAAACAGATAAAAACAATATGTCCGAAAACGTATTAATTCAACTAGGGGCAATTGTCTTGTTAGGGATGTTTTCGCAATGGGTAGCCTGGCGATTGCGCTTTCCCTCGATTTTTTTACTCCTGATCGCTGGCTTTCTTGCCGGACCTGTCACGGGCTTGATAGAGCCTGATCTGCTGATGGGTGAAATGCTTATGCCTTTTGTCTCTTTATCTGTTGCAATAATACTCTTTGAAGGAGGCCTGACATTGAATATTAAGGAACTTCGCGAGATCGGAGGAGTAGTGCTAAGCCTTATCGTTTTGGGGGTATTGCTAACCTGGGGTATCGGTACGCTTACAGCCTATTATCTGTTGAATATTAATCTCGAAGTGTCGATTTTGTTGGCCGCTATCCTTACTGTCACCGGCCCGACAGTTATCGGTCCTTTGTTGAGACAAATCCGGCCTACAGGGAAGGTTAACCGTATTTTGAAATGGGAAGGAATAGTAATCGATCCTATTGGCGCTTTGCTGGCGGTATTGGTGTTTGAGGGGATACTGGCCAGTGGATTGCAGGGGGCTACAACGGCTGTGCTTTTAAGTTTGGGGAAAACGATTTTTTTTGGGTCTCTGTCGGGAGCTCTGTTTGCATTCTTGTTGGTGTTGTTCCTGCGGAAATTTTGGATACCCGACTTTTTGCAGGCTAGTATAACCCTTT
Source organism: Bacteroidota bacterium (assembly GCA_051748205.1). Lineage (GTDB taxonomy): Bacteria > Bacteroidota > Bacteroidia > Bacteroidales > PWNQ01 > PWNQ01. Next base: position 6,072 of record JBNJHE010000010.1, read on the forward strand.
CTATGGTAGTGGCTTCATTTCTTGTTTCTGACCTGCTGCAGCCCGAATCCGGGCTTTTTGCCGCGACATTAATGGGAATCGTTATTGCCAACCAAAAGTATGTGAACATTAAACATATACTCGAGTTTAAGGAAAATCTACGTGTGCTGATAATCTCCATTCTGTTTATCATTTTGTCTGCACGCCTGGAGTTTGCCGTATTTCGTGATATCAGTTATCAGGTGCTGGTGTTGTTGGCTGTTCTGATATTTCTTGCCAGACCTCTGTCCGTTTTTTTGTCGTCGATGTTTAGTACTTTAAACCTCAAAGAGAAGGTTTTCTTGAGCTGGATGGCCCCCCGTGGTATTGTAGCAGCAGCGGTTTCGTCGCTTTTTGCGCTTAAAATGCGTGAAGTTGGGATTGAACAAGCGGAATTGCTGGTTCCTATAACATTTATTGTTATTGTTGGTACAGTGGCTGTATACGGGCTTACAGCAGGCCCTTTGGCACGTTCTTTAGGTCTGTCGCAATCCAACCCTCAGGGAATATTGTTTCTTGGTGCTCATCCTGTAATTCAGGAAATCGCTTCTGCCTTGATGGAGCAAGGGTTGAAGGTAGTGATGGTTGATAGAAACAGAAGCGCTGTGGCTGCCGCTCATATGAGAAATATTCCTGCTGTTTATGGTAATATTCTCTCCGAACAAGTGCTCGATGAAATCCCTTTCGAAGGAATCGGCAAGCTTATGGCTGTTACCCCAAACGAAGAAGCCAATTCGCTGGCCTTGTTTCATTTTGATCAGATCTTCGATCGCCAGAATACCTATCAGATATCCAGAAAAAAGCACGAAAAGCAAGGATCCAGGGATTTCTTGCCCGGCCATTTGAAAGGACGCGTGTTGTTTGGCGATGAAGTGGATTTACCTCATCTGATTAATATGTTTGATGAAGGAGCAAAGATTAAAGTGACTCACCTGACAAAGGATTTTAATTTTGAGGCCTTTTCTAAGCATTATGGTGAAGATATGGTGCCGCTGTTTAGCATTACTAAAGATAAACGCCTTTTGGTTAATAGCAGTGACGGTAAGTTTGAACCTTTGCCCGGGCATACCATTATTGCTGTTGTTAATGACACTGAATAATCAGGTGCTTATATTTCTACAGCCTGTACTTATTTCTGCCCTTTCCATCACATTGCTATAGATTGCGCTATGCAATGGATACATTGATTATTAAGGGAAAAGTATGATTATGATTTGGTTTTTTTTGATTTTGTCATTATATTTGTTTTTTATGACTATATAGATAAATAAATCTTGAATTAAAAACTTTATCATTATGATTACTAAAAAACAATTATCGATTTCCCTGATTTTTATTATGAGTGTTGTGGTATTCGTCTTTAGCATTGGCTGTGATAAAGATGATGAAGGGGAACAGGACGACCAAAATGGCAATGAAGAGATTGATTTTGAAATCAATTATGGTAGCCTTTCAGACATTGATGGTAATGATTATAATACCATCGTTATTGGCGGTCAGGAATGGATGGCCGAAAATCTTAAAGTCACAAGGTATAATAATGGCGATTCGCTTACAGCAAACTTATCTGACAATTTATGGAGTAATATTTCTGAAGGAGCTTACGCTTTTTGGAATAATGATACAGCTATGCTGGAAGCATATGGTATGTTTTATAACTGGTATGCTGTTGATGACTCCAGAAATATTTGCCCCTCGGGCTGGCGTGTCCCAACACAGTATGACTGGCAACAGTTGACCGACCACCTGATTAATACTTATGATGTAATCACCAATGACAATGTCGGGAATTATTTGAAATCATGCCGTCAGCAGGGTTCTCCATTAGGGGGTGATTGTGATACACAAGAGCATCCGGCCTGGAATGGACATTATGAGCATTATGGAACTGATGATTTTGGCTTTTCCGCTACTCCAGCCGGATGGCGTGAAGCAGATGGAAATTATTCGGCCATTGGATATTTAGGCTTATTTTGGACAGCCAGTGAAGTTACAAGCAGTGAAGCAGTAATATTTGGCTTAAGTTATGATTCCGGAAAACTGGAAATGGGTGGAGACGCTTTTAATAATGGTCTTTGTATTCGCTGTATCAAAGAATAAAGCCATTATAAAACTTGATGTAAGGGTCTGATTTTAGTTGTGGAAACTGCTGGATTCGAACCAGCGACCCTCCCGACTTTGGAAAAGTACGGGATGCTCTGAACCAACTTAAGGTTGTTTTTTCGAAATTAACCTTTTAATTCGTTTTCTGTTCTTCCACCTTTTTATTTGAAGTTCACGGGCATAGGCATCAGATTTATTTGAATAACTTTCTGAATATACAAAAAAACCTTCAGTATTTACATACTGAAGGTTTTGTGTGGGAACTGCTGGATTCGAACCAGCGACCCCCTGCTTGTAAGGCAGATGCTCTGAACCAACTGAGCTAAGCTCCCATTATATTTAATAACTATGCTCTTTTGAACCAGCGACCCTCCCGACTTTGGAAAAGTACGGGATGCTCT
>JBNJHE010000010.1:8693-38967 GCA_051748205.1 Bacteroidota bacterium
GCTAAGCTCCCATTATATTTAATAACTATGCTCTTTTGAACCAGCGACCCTCCCGACTTTGGAAAAGTACGGGATGCTCTGAACCAACTGAGCTAAGCTTCCATTATATTTAATAACTATGCTCTTTTGAACCAGCGACCCTCCCGACTTTGGAAAAGTACGGGATGCTCTGAACCAACTGAGCTAAGCTTCCATTATATTTAATAACTATGCTCTTTTGAACCAGCGACCCTCCCGACTTTGGAAAAGTACGGGATGCTCTGAACCAACTGAGCTAAGCTCCCATTATATTTAATAACTATGCTCTTTTGAACCAGCGACCCTCCCGACTTTGGAAAAGTACGGGATGCTCTGAACCAACTGAGCTAAGCTCCTTGTTTTTAAAAGAACGTTTGTTTCTTTTAAGCGGATGCAAATATACAGTTATTTTTTTCTTCCAGGCAACTATCTGCATGTTTTTTTGATTTTATTTTTTAGGTACTGGGATATAAAAAAAGCTGACCCCTGAGGTCAGCTTTGAGTTTAAAGAATCTTTTTTACTGAGGCTGTTGAGGTTGCCTTTGTTGCTGCTGCATGTTTTGTGGCATGCGTGGCTGAGGTTCCTCTGGGGTTTCCAGTGTATAACTTACCTCAAAATGTAAATCTTTTCCCTGTGGATTGCGTAGCACTTTTTCTATGGTCAGCACCTGGTCTTTATATGTAAAGCCGGAAATTTCATTTTCCCGCTGGTCCAGCTGTTGGCTAACCATTTGAGCAAAAGCATCTGCGCTGCCTGGCTTTTGCTGTTGCATCTGTTGCATTTGTTGTTCCAATTGGGATTTCTGTTGCTCATCTTTCGTGGTGTCAAGCATCGCCTGAAGCATTTTTTCCTGATCTGTAAATGCAGTCATCTGTTCTTCGAAAATCTCTGTTATGTTGGTGATAATAATTGTATCAGCCTTCCATACTTCATTAGAGTCAGATTTTGCAGTGACTTCTTCACCGTTGTTGCCCTGGCCTTTATCTTCTGAACAAGCAGCCATAAAAATAATCGCCAGTGCAATAGCGAATAGTTGAATTCCTTTTTTCATCATAATTGATTGTTGTTTAGATTTATTTTAGGGACAAAGGTAAAGAAAAATTTGCAAAAAGAAATAGGCTTACTATATGGATTTTTGTTATTTGATTTTTTGCTCGATAAAGCTGACGATATCCTGTTTTAGCTGTCTGTTTTTTTGCTTTGCTGGCAAGGAGGCAAAGATTTTTTCTACCGAGTGATTGTGATGTATCAACTGCAGGGTTTCCTTATAGTTGATGTCAAAGATCCAGCTAATTTGTAACAGCTTTAGTTCATTCAGGTTTTTCACCTGATGAATATCCAGCAGTTGATGCTTATGCATTCGCTGTAGGAATTCCGGGTGAATATCACCCGTGTCTGGTAGCCCCAGCTGCATTCGTGCATCCTGATTTTCTTGCTTATGGGCATAGTAATCAGTGACAACCTGATAGATGTCAGTTTTGTCTGCATCACGAATCAGCCGTGAAAGCTGCAGTGTGAATCCTTTTACGTTTTGATCAACCGCTATTTTGTTGTGATTTTCGATGGCTGTTAGAATGTCTTGTTGTTGACCAGGGCTTAAAAAGCGAAGTATGTTGTGCGACTTGATTACCTGGCAACTCAGACTGGCGTGGTCTGTGGATGCCGCGTCATTAAAGGTGCCGTAACGTTTTAGCTGGTCAAAGCGTCCGATATCATGAAGCAGCCCCGTGATATAGGCCAGGGAAATGTCTGTCTCACTTAGGTGTAATGCTTCTGCAATGGTAATGCAATAGCCGGCAACACGTAAACTATGATTGTATTTTAACTGATAATGCTTCTCAGAATCTTTGTCCTGTTGCAGATGAGTGTAGTAATAGTGCCGGAAAAACTCCCTGAGGTCCTCTATTGCTTCATCAGTTCTTTTTAAGGATCCGGAAATCATGATTTGTTGGATTTTGTGCTTCCTGTTATAGCCGTCAGATTAAATTGATCGGGATGTTTGGCTGTTTTGTTTTGATAAAAGGTCTTCATGATGTGGGCATCTTGTTGATAATCACCACCAGGCTTAATTACCGGGCCCAAACCTACTTCTTTTTTAGCATAATCCAGATAACCAAGAACAATGGGGACATCAGCCTTTTTGGCGATATAGTAAAACCCTTTTTTCCAATGCTTAACACGGCTGCGTGTGCCCTCCGGGGTGATTGCAATAATTAGTTCGTTACTATTTTTGAAGTGAGCTGCTACCTGGTCCACCAGGTTTGTCTTTTTATGACGCTCAACAGGGATGCCTCCCCAATGCCTTAATAATGATCCCAGTGGAAAAACAAAAGCTTCTTTTTTGATTAAAAAACGTACGTTTAGCCGTAATACATTAAACACCAAACGACCGATGACAAAGTCCCAGTTGCTCGTATGCGGTGCAATTACCAATACTGAACGCCTGATGTCCTTATCAAAGCCACCTTTTATTTTCCATCCCATTAATTTTAATATCCAGCTTGAGATCATTTTATTTCTTTTTGACAAAGGTAGCCATTGTTGGGAATTAATAAGTGTTCCTATTATGATTTGATTGGTTATAGAATTAAGGAGATAAAAAATGTTGCTGTTTTCAGCAGCCTTTTGTTATTGATTGCCTGTCACTATATTCAAATGGTTGTCTTTTTTTTCTATCAGGGCCATAAAACGAAATTCATTATCGGGGATTCCTACATTCTGAATATAAGTGACCAGGTTATCCGGGGAAATAAACGTTCGACCAATTGCCTCACTGGAGTTGGAGATATGAATATCTACAGCATCCAGGGCGACAACAAGGAGCTCGGAGCAATAGATTGCACTTTTATCTTCCATCCGAAGGTCAAAGTCGTATTGCTTTCCCACCTGATCCATGGCTTTTAAAACAAATGTTTCTGTTTTATTGCGGGGGAGGGCTAGCTCAAAGCCCATAAAAGCATTTAGCAAAGAAACCTGATTCAGGTTTGAGAGGTCTTGAATCTCATGTATGCGGACGCCTTCCGAGTTGCTGTCTATGATTAGTTTTTCTTTGCCGGTTTGGTAATAACGCGACAGGCGGTCACATATACGACTGTCTTTTCCAAAATACTGCTGTACTCGTTTTTGGTCTCCCAAATATATGGCTGAATGCTTCCATTTTCCTGGAATGAATTCGCTGCTCAAATACCTGCGGGTTCGCGTGACAATAATATTCCCCGGATTTAAAAAAGCCAATACCGGTCGCAATTCCCAGTAGGTGATGTCATCGGGGCCTTCGGTTTCCTCTCCTTCGTGCATATATACCTTGCCATACTTATAATTCCCTATATTGGTCATAAGCGGGGCTTGTACAGCTAATCGAAGCTTATCCAATACATGAACCTTCCCCGGAAAAAAATAGGAAAAGGACATGCTTGCCATCACAAGCAGCAGGAAAAGAAGGATGATATAAATAATTCGTCTGAGCATTATAATTTATTCAGCGACAAAGATACAAAGTTATCGGCGGCATGTAAATGACACACTTAATAAAAAAAGGTTGCTTAAAGAAAGCTGTTTACGTATTTTATTCTCGTAAACCCTTGCTCAAAGCAACCTTGTTTGTTTGGTATGGTAGGCTATCCAAAAATAACCATGATGATCAGGCCTTTAGTAGCCAAAGATGTCTTTCATTTTCATCTTCTTTACTTTGCCGTACTTTTTTAGCACTTTCTTATCCAAATCGTCTTTCCTTCCAAGTATGACAATAGTTTTGGGCTGATTGCTGATGTATTTATTTTGAAATTCTTTAATGTCTTCAAAGCTAAGTTCAGGGAGGGCATTATACAAGTCCTTACGCTTATCATAGTCATAGCCTAATTTCTGAGCAGCAAGATAATTGAATAATATGGAACTTTGAGTTATCCATTCAGTCTGCATTTCTTCCATAATCCCGTTTTTTGCCAGCTCGAACGACTTTTCTTCTTTTGGCATATTGTTTTGCAAGTCTGTCAGGCCGCCTATGGCATCGTCAATTTTCTCATAACTGGTAGCAATAAATGCCAGGTTGGAATGGTATTTGTCTGTTTCATCAGGGTTTTGATACATGGATAAGGCGGTATATGCCAGCGATCGTTTTTCGCGCATTTCCTGGAAAACAATAGATTTCATGCCCTGTCCAAAGTAGGTGTTGTATAATTTAATTGTAGGGAGCAGCTCTTTATTAAACTTCTGACTTCTGGAGGTCATCAGTATCATAGACTGTGGCGTGTCAAAATCTACATAATAGACTCTATCCTTACGATTTTCTTTTTGAATATAATCCTTATCTTCTACTTGCTTAAGGTTCTTCCCCATGCTATGATAGTCCAGGATGTTTTCCTTGACCTGGGCCAGAGGTTTGTTTCCGTAGTAGAGTACTTTATGCTTATAGTTTTTCAGATCTTTCAGTATGGCTATTAACTCCTGGCCAGTTATGCTTTTAAGATCTTTTTCTTCTATAATGTTGGTTACAGGGTTATCCTTTCCGTATAAACCAAACATAACGAGATGCGAGAAGACATTCTGCGGATTTTGTTTAGCATCGGCTCGCTTTTTCAGAATGTCATCAATCATATCGCTCAATGCTTCTTCGTTAGGTTTTGGTTGGTTGATTAGTTGTTCAAAAAGCTGCATGGATTGCTCCATGTTTTCTGATAGTCCGCTTAATCTGACATAAACCTGATCTGAGCCTGAGCTGACAGAGTAGGAGGCTCCAAGCTTATACATTTCCTCTTTGAATTCTTCAGCGCTGTAGTTTTCTGTCCCCAGGTATTCGAGATAGTCGATGGCCAGAGGTAGTTTTTTATTATGGTTTCTGCCCATTTCAAAGACGTAATATAATTCGAAAGTTTGGTTAATCGTGTTGGGGGTGTATAGAATTTCAACACCGTTGTTGAGTTTTTCCTGTTGAATTTCTTCTTTATAGTCGATAAACTTAGGCTCTAAGGGGTCAGTCTTTTCACTGGTGATTGTAGTAAAGAAGTCTGACTGTTTATCCCGGTTCATTTCAATGGGCGTAATCCGATTTTTTTTGATCTTTTTGATGGTAGTATCTTTCCCAACGCGCTTATAAACGACCACATAATTCTCCTCGAAATGCTCATTAGCAAATTCGATAATGTCATCTTTGGTAATTTTCGACAAGCGGTCCATTTTGTTCAGCTCTTTTTCCCATGGAATGCCCTGGATAAAAGACTGGACATATTTCATTGCACGGGCGTTATTCGATTCGTAGCGTTTGGTTTCGCGTAGTTTCAAATCATTGATAATGGCTTGCATGAGCCATTCATCAAAGGCTCCATTTTTGATGTTTTCTATTTGTTCGAGCAGCAGGTTTTTAACTTCATTTAAAGTTTGACCTTCTTTTGGCTGACCGGACATCATAAGCATGCTATAATCTTCCAGTATCATAGGACTTGAACCGGCTTCTAATACACGTTGTTTTTGGTTGAGATTCAAATCGATAAGGCCAGCTTCCCCATTGGTTAAGATCATGTCGATCATCGTCAACATATCAGCTTCCTTGCTGTTGGCACCGTCAAAACGAAATCCCAGCATTACCTTCTCAGCATCCGGGCCTAATACTTCTTTTACAATAGGCTCTTTTATGGGTTGCTCCGGGTCGTATTTGAAATCTGGAATTTTATTGTTGGGTTCCATATTGCCAAAATGCTTATCGATAATGCGAATAGCCTCATCCGGGTTGAAATTACCTGACAGGGCGATAGCCATATTGTTGGGTACATAGTAGTTGCTGTGAAACCACCGGATATTCTTCATCGAAGGGTTTTTAATGTGTTCCTGTGTGCCTATCGTGGTTTGCGTCCCATAAGTGTGGTTTTGAAATATGCCTTCCAGTAATGCGGTAAACACTTTCCGGTCGTCACTGGTCATTGTCATATTCTTCTCTTCATAAATTGTTTCCAGCTCCGAATGGAATCCACGGATTACGACGTTTTGAAAACGGTCTGATTCAATGCGGAAAAATTTATCCAACTGGTTGGATGGGATATTGTTTACATAGACAGTTTGCTCCAGCGAGGTAAAGGCATTTGTGCCTTTAGCCCCGATCGTCGACATCAGTTTGTCGTATTCATTTGGAATGCCGTATTTGGAGGCTTCATAAGAAAGACTGTCAATACGCGAATATATCTCTTTACGCTTCTTTTCGTCTTTGGTTTTTCGATACACCTCAAAAAGGTCTGAGACCTCTTGAATCAAAGGTGCTTCTTTTTCATAATTCGATGTGCCGAAACTGGAAGTCCCTTTAAACATGATGTGCTCAAAATAATGGGCCAACCCTGTTGTTTCCGAAGGATCGTGCTTGCTCCCGGCCTTGACGGCTATATAGGTCTGTACACGGGGCTTGTCTTCAAATACGGTCATATAAACTTTTAGTCCGTTTTCCAATGTGTACAAACGGGTGTTTAGCGGATCATTTTCAAAAGTCTGATACGTATATTCTTCTTTCGTTTCAGCTTTCTTGTCTGCTTTAACAGTAATCTGAGCAAACGTTTGTCCTGTGATCAGGATCATCATCATCAGGCTAATTGCGGCATGAGTGATTTGTTTGATTGTTTTTATTTGCATAGGAATTAATTTATTTTTTTGATATTGGTTTTTAAATATTTCTTCTTTACAACTGTATGAACTTTAAATTATTGTGATTTGAAGTTTTTGTTTATTCATAGTCCAGGTCCAGCTGGTTTTTGAAGTTTTCAACTTCAGGATTGATGGTTTTCATGGACTCATACTTTTCCTTTGATGTAAAAGCTTTTTTTTGCGCTTTGTCCGCCTGATATTTTGCCTCTACAGTAATATGAGGATTCTCCAGATAGCCTCTGAAAAATTTTTGCAAATCTAAAACAAAGTTTTTCTCAGCATATATTTTGTTTGTTAAAGTTATGGTGATGGTATTGGTATTGTTGATTTGTGGTTGACTATTTTCAAGATCGGTAATAAATGAAGGTTTTTGTTCTCTTTCTTTGTCTGCGTATGCTTTCATGGCTGATTTAATATCCTCAATAGTAAATTCTTTTGCCGGAGTAGAGGTTTGTGCTTTTTCTTCTTCCTGCTCTATTCCTTTCTTTTCAGGTTCTGGTTCATCTTTTAGAGAAATTGTCGGTAACTTATGGACATTCTTATTCAGCCTGGTTTCTTTTTCTTTTTCTTCAGACGTTTTTACCGGCTGTTTTGTTACAGGTTCTGGTGCCTGGCTTTGTTTGGTGCTTTCGGATGAAGGAGTAACAGTGCTTGCTGGTTTTTCAACTTGCTTTTGCTGTTGTTTTGGAGCTTCAGTATCCTTTTTTTGTGGGGGTTTTAAAGGCGCGGATTTGGATTCATTCTTTACTGATGTTTTTTTTTCCGGTGTTGATGTATAAGAGCATACCTGCATTAAAGCCAATTCTATCTGAAGTCGTTTATTGTTGGCTGAGCGATAATTCAAATCGGCTTTATTAACCGTATCGATCATTTGTAGCAATGTTGTGGGGTCAAACTTTTGGGCATACTCCAGATATTTAGATCGGATTTGTGCACCTACTTCCAGAAGCTGGATTGTTTTTTCATCCCGGCAGATAAGCATATTTCTTAGATGGCTGCCAAAGCCGCTTAAAAACTGCTGGCCTGCAAAGCCTTTAATGCTGATTTCTTCGAATAACAGTAAGCTATCGGGAATATTTCCTTGTAAGATATAATCGGTCAGGCGAAAGTAGTAGTCATAATCCAGAATGTTTAGGTTCTCAATCACATGCTGGTAAGTAATGTGTCCACCGGCAAAGTTAACAACCTGATCAAAGATTGAGAGGGCGTCCCGCAGTGCGCCATCAGCTTTTTGTGCAATCATATGCAGGGCTTCGCTTTCGGCTTCCACTTTTTCTTCTGCTGCAACCAGTGCCAGGTGATCACGGATTTGATCTACCGGAATGCGCTGGAAGTCATACGACTGGCAACGTGACAAAATGGTAGGAATGATTTTGTGTTTTTCTGTCGTGGCTAAAATAAATTTAGCATACGATGGAGGTTCTTCCAAAGTCTTTAAAAAGGCATTAAACGCTGCCGTGGATAACATATGAACCTCATCTATGATGTATACTTTGTATTTCCCCGACTGCGGTGGTATCCTTACCTGATCTACCAGGCTGCGAATATCTTCGACAGAATTGTTGGAGGCCGCATCAAGTTCATGAACATTGAATGAAGCAGAATCATTGAAGGTTTTGCAGGATTCACATTCATTGCAGGGTTCGACATCCTCAGTGACATTTGTGCAGTTTAGTGTTTTAGCCATTAAGCGGGCAACCGTTGTTTTGCCAACTCCTCTGGGGCCACTAAATAAAAAAGCCTGAGCTAAATGATCATGCTTGATGGCATTTTTTAATGTGTTTGTAATGTTCTGCTGTCCAACGACCTTGTCGAAGCGGTTGGGCCTGTATTTCCTGGCCGATACAATGTAACTTTCCATGCCTTTAGTCTCAGTTTTTGAAAGATCAAAAGTAACAAAAATGTTTTTTGCTGCAAGGGTTTATCTTTGCCGTCTGTGTTAAGGTTTGTTAAGTCTTTGGAATCAGGTTGCTTTTCTTTATGTTGAATCGGGCCATCATAAAAATGTGGACTCATACACTCATGATTATCATCAAATGGAAAAGCGTATAGCTGCAAGAGGATGATTGATGGCGAGCGCGCCCCCGTGTAATGGAATAAAATAATGAATGTATAAAAATCAGTTTGTCATTATAAAAGAAAGTATTATCTTTGCACTCCAAATTTTTGGCAAATAAATCAATGTTGAATTAATAAAAAAGTACCATGACAAATCGTTATGAGACCGTTTTCATTATGACTCCCGTTTTGTCTGATGAACAGATGAAGGAAGCGGTACAAAAACACAAAAATGACCTGGAAAAAGCAGGGGTGAAAATTATTCATGAAGAAAACTGGGGCTTGCGTAAGCTTGCTTACCCGATTCAGAAAAAATCTACCGGCTTTTATTACCTGATTGAGTTTGAACCCAAAAACTCTCAGGTGATCAAAGATATGGAGTTGGCTTTTAAACGCGATGAGCGAATTATTCGCTTCCTGACTATCCGTATGGATAAACATGCAGTGAAGTTTAATGAGCGTAAACGCGAAAAGAAAAAACAGCAAAAAGCTCAAATACAATCTAATGAATAATTTAAAACCGTAAAACAATGGCACAAGGAAATTCAGATGTTAGATATCTAACCCCAATAAATATTGATACTAAAAAATCAAAATATTGCTGGTTTAAGAAAAATCGTATTCGTTATATCGACTATAAAGACGCTAATTTTTTAATCAAGTTTGTCAATGAGCAGGGAAAAATTTTACCCCGCCGTATTACAGGCACATCATTAAAATATCAGCGGAAAGTAGCTCAGGCTGTTAAGCGAGCTCGTCATCTTGCGTTAATGCCGTATGTAGGAGATATGTTAAAATAAAGGAGGATTTATTATGGAAGTCATCTTAAAAAAAGATATGTCAAACCTGGGCTATGAAAACGATATCGTGAAAGTAAAAAACGGTTATGCCCGGAATTATTTGATCCCTAACGGATTGGCTATTATGGCCACCGAGTCGGCCCGCAAAGTGCTGGCAGAAACAAAGCGGCAAAAAGCGCACAAAGAAGAGAAAGTGCGTAAAGATGCTGAAGAATTAGCCAAAGCGCTGGAAGGAAAACAGCTGCGTATTGCTGCCAAAGCCGGTACTTCTGGTAAAATCTTTGGCTCTGTCAATGCCATGCAAATTGCCGATGCGATCAAAGAACAACTCGGTTTTGACATCGACCGAAAGAAAATTATTGTCGACGGTGATTCTGTGAAGAAAATTGGCGAATACAAGGCCAAGCTTAAATTGCATAAGGAAGTAGAAATTGAAATGGATTTCGAAGTATTTGCAGAGTAACTTCATAAAAGATTGTGATTAGCTGCAATAGCTGAAGTCTGGCTATTGCAGTTTTTTTTTAGTTATACCTATGGTTTCTAAGGCGCAAATCAAACAAATACATTCCCTGCAGCGGCAGAAAGGTCGTAGTGAGAATGCTTTGTTTCTTGTGGAAGGTATCAGAGCTGTTGAAGACATACTGAAATCTGCTCTGGCAGTGAAGGCTGTCTATTTGCAGGAGGATGAGGGCTGTGATTATCACGCTGTGCCCGGATATGAAAACTTTGAACGGGTTTCGGCCCGGGAAATGAAACTTATGTCGGCAATGAAGACGCCCCCAGGGCTTTTAGCTGTGGTTGAGATTCCGCAGAAGCAAATGCAAATTAATGTTATTAAGCCCTTTATTGTTCTTGATGGAATAAAAGATCCGGGAAACCTTGGAACAATTATTCGAACAGCCCACTGGTTTGGGATTACCCAAATACTTTGTTCGGTCGATACCGTTGATGTGTTTAATCCTAAGGTGGTTCAGGCAACGATGGGATCTATAGGTTTTGTAAATGTTGTTTACCAGGAGCTTCAACCTTTTATGAAACAGCATCACAGCAATTGCTGTTTTGTTGGTTTAGATATGACCGGGGCGCCTGTTCATCAAAAAGTGGAGACAAACCATGCAATTGCATTGGTGGTTGGCGGAGAGGCTTTTGGAATTCGTGAGGCAACAAAATCACTGCTGCATTACCGGATGACGGTCTTAGCGGCCGATAATCAAAATAGACCCGAGTCATTGAATGCCGCTATTGCTGCTTCCATAGGCATGTTTAGATTCTATGCCTGATTTGTTGTCTAAATATTGGATAGCTTGCAACAATGATTTATATTTGCTGTTTATCTTGTAATATAACCTGATAACTATGGTAAAAGTATTATTGATATCCGTTGTTTTAATAGCGCTGGCTATTGCAGGAATCGCTATAAAAATGTTTTTCAAAAAGGATTATCAGTTTGAAAAAAAATGCAGTACTGTCGATCCTAAAACTGGGGAGACGATCTCTGCCTGTAGCTGTGGAGGACAGGGAACCTGTGAAAATGATGATGAGCAGGAAAAGACTCATCCATCAGTGACAATTAGTGATCTGAGTATTTCCAAATAAAACTTTTTGATGAAGATACAGGGGGGTTGGTTTCAATGTCAATCCCTTTTTTATTCGACTATATATTGTTGAAAGCCTTTCGATTGCTCAATACGATATTGGCCATCTTCGCCGGAATAGATAAGCAAAACTTCCAGTTTTTTCTCGGGATGATCTTTTACAAACTGTAAGCTTTTGTCTTTGCCCATCACCATAAATGCAGTGGCATACGCATCAGCTATTGCACATTGGTCGGCAATTACAGAAACACTCAGTAGATTATGTGTAACAGGATTTCCGGTTTTTGGGTCGATGGTGTGTGAATATTTTTTGCCATCTTTTTTGTAGTATTTGCGGTAATTGCCTGAAGTGGCCACCGCTTTGTCTGGAAGTATAATTTTAACAGCGGTTTCCCTTTTATCCGATTTGTCACTGGCAGGTTTTTCTATCCCTACCTTCCAGGGTTCGTTTCCGGGTTTGTCTCCGCTTGTTATTACTTCGCCACCAATATCTATCAGGTGGTTTGTGATACCTTTGGATTCCAGATATTCTGAAATTAAGTCTACCGAATAGCCCTGGGCAATAGCATTAAAGTTAATTTCAACCCCTGGGTTGGATTTTTTCAGGTGATTGTTTTCAAATGTTAACCTGTCAAATCCGGTTAAGTCCTTTAAACTATCTAGGTGTTCGGGCTTGATGTTTTTTTGGGTTTCAACACCAAAGCCCCAGGCGTTAGCTATGGGGCCTATCGTGGGGTCAAAGGCTCCGCCTGTTGATTCTGAAATTTCTTTTGACAGCATTAGGTTTCTTTTGAATAGAGAATCATCTATCAGGGTAATTTCGTTACGGTTAAACCGGCTGATGAACGAATTGTTTTCATAGATTGAGACAGACTTATCATAGCTGGTAAGAATAGAATCGATCTCTGATTTTAAATTCCGGTTTAAGGGATCGTAGTAACTGATATGATAATAAGTGCCCTGAGCTTCTCCGGTAAATTTAATGTTGTATTCACGGCATCCGGCAAAGAAAAAACTCAATAGAAAAATTGTAAATAGAATACGGCGCATTATTTTTTAGTCAAAAGTAACAATTTGTTGCGTTATAAACCGAAATCGATACTGTTTTTATTTTTGTCTTGCTAATTTAGAATGCCTGGATAGTTTCAAAAATGAAAAAATGTTACTTTTGTACCTTATAATTCAGCAATCATATGTTAATTGATTCAATGATAATTATATTACGCCTTTATTTGAATATCAAGAAACGTGATGAATTCCACTTTTTTTCTTGATTAACCCCTTGCCTGTTATTTGTAGTTTTTGAAAGATTTATAAGTATGAATATAAATAGATATAGTTATGGAAATACCATTTGCAGAATCGTATAAAATTAAGATGGTGGAAACCATTCGTAAAAGCACACGTGAAGAACGTGAGCAATGGATAAAAGAAGCGAAATATAATTTGTTTAATTTAAAGAGTGATCAGGTTTTTATTGATTTGTTGACAGACTCAGGGACAGGAGCAATGAGTGATCGCCAGTGGTCTGAGATGATGTTGGGGGATGAAAGCTATGCCGGAGCTTCCTCTTATTATAAGTTAAAGGGAGCAATAAAGGATATTCTGGGCTTTGAGTATTTTTTGCCTACGCACCAGGGTAGAGCAGCGGAGAACGTCCTTTTTTCCAGTTTGGTAAAAGAAGGTGATATCATTCCGGGCAATTCTCATTTCGACACTACAAAAGGGCATATTGAGTATCGAAAAGCCAGAGCGGTGGATTGTACTATCGACGAAGCTTTTAATACTCAGGTCGACCATCCCTTTAAAGGGAATATCGACCTGACAAAATTGGAAGGAACACTCAAACAGTATCCTAAAGAGAAAATTCCTTTTGTTATCGTTACTGTAACCTGCAACAGTTCAGGCGGGCAGCCGGTATCAATGCAAAACCTTAAAGAAGTGAAAGCCCTGGCAGAGCATTACGATATTCCGGTTATTTATGATTCCGCTCGCTTTGCTGAAAATGCCTATTTTATTAAAGAAAGGGAAGAAGGCTATGGTGATAAGACGATCAGGGAAATTGTAAAAGAAATGTTCTCTTTTGCCGATGCCATGACCATGAGCTCTAAAAAAGATGCCATTGTCAATATGGGTGGTTTTATTGCCATGCGCAATGAAGAATGGTTTCGTAATGCCAGTGTCTACAATATCCTTTTCGAGGGTTTTGTAACCTATGGTGGTATGTCCGGTCGCGATATGAATGCTTTGGCTGCAGGATTGTACGAAGGTACGGAATATGATTACCTGAATACACGAATAGGACAGGTGGCTTATTTAGGCAATAAGTTGACAGAATATGGTGTCCCGGTTCAGAAGCCTTTTGGTGGCCATGCCATATTTGTGGATGCTAAACGTATTTTATCCAGCTTGCCCAAAGAGCAATATGTGGCTCAGACACTTGCTATAGAGCTTTATCTTGAAGCAGGTGTGCGGGGAGTAGAAATTGGCACTTTGCTTGCTGATCGTGACCCGCAAACACGGAAAAATCGTTATCCCGAACTGGAATTATTGCGACTGGCTATTCCCAGACGTGTTTATACCAATAATCATATGGATGTTGTGGCTGCCGCACTGAAAAATGTGTTCGATCGCCGCGAACAAATTACCAAAGGTCTCGAAATTGTATACGAAGCCCCTATAATGAGACATTTTACAGTCGAATTAAAACAGATTTAATGTTTTAAGTGTGTAAACTGTTGACGAGCTGTTTCTTGCAGAGTAGTGTTCTATACACTTTTTGCTGGAAACAGCTTTTTTTTGCTTCTGTTTGTCATTTCTTCTGTTCTTTTTTTATTTTTGAAAATATTATGCCTGAAGAATATAGACAGAATAAAATAGCATTGGCGTTTTTGTAGTGGGGATTTGCTTTGGCTAACTGAAAGAATCAAGATGATGGAGTTTTGGTTAAGCATGATCGCAAATGGAGTTGTTCAAATATATCGAGTATGAAGCATATTTATCGCGGTTTATTTATTTTATGGCTGTTTGTTGTTTTGGTGTCCTGCCAACAGGATACGCAGCGCAAGGAGGTTGCAACGCAAGAGGAAACTCTGACTATTGTTTATGCCAACTGGCCGGAAAATATCGCCTTTTCCTATTTGGCAAAGGTCGCCCTGGAAAACAAAGGGTATGATGTTGAATTAAAATTGTTGCCCGTGGCATCTATTTATGCTTCTCTGGCTAAAGGGGAGGCAGACCTGTTCCTGGATGCCTGGCTTCCACATACTCACGCTGCTTACTGGGACCATTATGGCGGCCATTTGCAAAAAATAGGAATATCGTTTAAGCATGGAAAAACCGGATTAGTAGTTCCTCAATATCTTGATATATACTCTATTAATCAGCTTAATGACTATGTGCAGGCCTTTGATGGAAAAATATATGGTTTGGAGGAGGGTACAGGGATATATGCGGATACTGAAAAAGCCATTGAGCATTATGAACTGGATTTTGAACAAATGCCAGGAACCAATGATATAATCATGGAAAAACTTGAAGAAGCTGTTCATCATCGCGATCCGATATTGTTTTCAGGATGGCGTCCGCATCCTTCCTGGGCTAATTATGAACTGAAATTTTTGAATGACCCCAAAGGCATCTATAAATCGGATCAATGCTTTATTGTAAGCAGAAAAGGATTTACTGATGACTTTCCTGAGGTTGCGGTGTTTTTTAAGAATTTTAGCTTTACGAACAATGAGCTTCGCGAGTTAATGATCTTAATGCAAAAATCTGAGGATTACGAAAAACATGCTTCTGATTGGTGTAAAAAGAAAAAACCATTGATCAATAATTGGTGGAATAAAAAATCAACATCACCATAAATGATGTCGTTCTATCCTTCCCATGATTTTTGTTGATTGGGCTGCAGTTATACTTCTTCTAAGCCATTATTGTTGGTATTTTTAAATAATATCAGATTAAAATCACAGTTATTCTTTTGAAGAATGATTATTTTCGTAAAAAATGCAATATGATACAAGCCGGAGAAATTATTAAAACCATAGAAGCCACAGCGCCATTGCTATATCAGGAGTCTTATGATAACTCCGGATGGATTACTGGCGATCCTGAGGGTGAAGTAAAGGGGGTGTTAATTGCCCTGGATTGCACTATGGAAGTGCTTGAAGATGCTATACATCACGGCGAAAACCTGATTATCACTCATCATCCGTTAATTTTCAAGCCCCTTAAGAGATTGCTAAAAGGTGATGCTGTTCAGGAAATGTTGTTAAAGGCGATAAGGCATGATATTATGATTTATGCGACTCATACAAGCATGGATAACGTATACAATGGCGTAAACCGTGAATTAGGTAAGCGGCTTAATTTGAAAGGCATAAGAATACTTAGGCCGCAGTATGATATTTTGCGAAAGTTAGTGGTATTTGTGCCCGATCAGCATGCTGAGGCTGTTCGTAAGGCAATGTTTGCTGCCGGAGCTGGTAATATTGGCAATTACGATTGGTGTAGTTATAATACAGCAGGGCAGGGGACATTTCGTGCTGGTGAACAAACGCAAGCTTTTGTAGGGGCAAAGCATCATCTGCACTTTGAGCAGGAGCAGCGGGTTGAGGTTGTTTTGCCTCTTCACATAGAGAGCGCTGTTGTGCGTGCGATGAAAGATGCTCATCCTTATGAGGAGGTCGCTTATGACCTTTATGCATTAAAAAATCAGCACGATCGCGTTGGCTCCGGGGCTTTGGGGTATTTTGAACAACCCATGAATGGGAACGATTTTCTTGAGTTTATCAAGAAACAATTGGGTATCCCAGTGCTTCGGTATGCAGGTGAATTGCCTGAAAAAATTAGCGTAGTGGCTTTTGCAGGTGGGGCAGGGAGCTTTTTAATCCCTGATGCCATCAAGGCAAAAGCCGATGTTTTTTTAACGGCAGATCTGAAATACCATGACTTCTTTATGGGGCAGGATAACATTTTATTAATTGATGCAGGACACTTTGAAACGGAACAGTTCACAAAACATTTAATCAGAGACTTGTTAATCAAAAATTTTTCTAACTTTGCAGTCCGAATTTCACAGGTGAATACAAATCCTGTTAAGTACTATTAATCAGCAAATAATAAGTTTTATGGCAAAAAATACGGCGGATTCTGAAAAAAAAGAAACAACAGCCAACAAAATGGCTCGTGATGTTACTGTTGAGAAAAAACTTATCTCACTGTATAGCTTACAAAAAATTGACTCGAAAATTGATGGTATCCGTGTTGTGCGTGGAGAATTACCATTGGAAGTGCAGGACCTTGAGGATGAAATTACTGGCCTGCAAACCAGAATCGATAACTTTAAACAAGACCTTGAAGAGCTTCAGCAGGGAATTGAACAAAAACGAGGCGCTATAAAGGAGAGCCAGGGGCTGATCAAAAAGTATGAAGAACAACAGATGAATGTCCGAAATAACCGTGAATATGATTCTATCTCTAAAGAGCTGGAGTATCAAAATTTGGAAATTCAGCTAAACGATAAGCGGATTAAAGAGCAGCGGATAGAGCTGGAGAAAAAGGAAAAGGATATTGAAGAGGCAAATTCTGTGTTGGAAGAGCGCAAGAGTGCGCTAAAAGAGAAACAGGACGAATTGGGTGATATTGTCAAGGAAACAGAAAAGGAAGAAAATGAACTGATACAGCTTTCTAAAGAGCATGAAAAGCTTATCGAAGATCGTCTGTTGTCAGCATATAAAAGAATCAGAACCAATGCACGCAATGGATTAGCGGTGGTGAAAGTAGAGCGTGGTGCTTGTGGTGGCTGTTTCAACAAAATTCCTCCACAACGACAACTCGATATCAAAATGCACAAAAAGGTCATCGTTTGTGAATATTGCGGGCGTATTCTGGTAGATGAGAATATCGAAGAAATGGTATACGAAAAAGAACCACAGTTGAAAAAAATTGGGGAAAACTAAATTGCCTTTAGACAGATTTAATTAAGCATCGTGCTTAGTTTTAGTTGTTGTTATCCTGGTATTAATGAAACAGTTGTTGTTATTTTTTGCTTGCTTGATTTTTCAGCCTTTTTTATGGGGACAAAACGCAACATTTGATGCCAGGCACGTGCATGATTTGGTTCTGCAACATCAGTTTAAACAGGCCAGGCTATTATTAAATGATGCTGATCCTGCTGATGAAGATGTGATTTATCTCCACTCCTTATCTGATTTTATCCAAATTCACATTACTGAAGACCAGGAGAAGCTTCCGGAATTTAAGGCCAAAATAAAAAACAGAATTGATGTGCTGGAAGATCAGCCATCAGCCAGAGCACGCTTTGTGACAGCTGTTTTGCATATTGAGCTTACCGTTACCAAAGCCCGGTTTGAGGAGTATTTCTCTGCTGCTATGGAGTTTAGAAGGGCTTATGGTATTATCCGTGACTTAACCGACGATTTTCCGGATTATCAACCGGGCAGGATGCTACAGGGATTATCATTGATCTTGTTTGGGAGTATCCCGGAACAATATAATTGGGCCATCCGGGCCTTAAATATTAAAGGTGATGTGCATGAAGGTCTGCAAATTCTCGATGATGTCTTTCTGTACTTTCGGGATCACCCATCCGATTATCTTATGGCTGAAAGCTTGCTGTTTTTGACTTTTAGCCACCGCAGCTTTAACAATACACCGGAAGCATTGAATATGGCTTATCAGTATTATCAGTTGCCAAAAGTTCAATCGTTAACCAGACGCTCCCCTTTTATGCGCTATTCGTATGCTGCATTACTTATTGATATGGGAGATAATGATAAGGCCATTGGTTGTTTAAACCAGCCATACCCCGTTCAGCCCGAAATCCCTTATTATTATGTGGACTATTATCTGAGGGGAATGTGTTTGTTGCATAAGCTTGATTATAAGTCTGAAGATTATTTCCAGGCCTATATAAACAGTTATCCGGGAAAATCGTATAAAAAAGCTTCTGTGCAAAAATTAGCCTGGATTGAGCTTTTGTCAAATGGGCAGTCTTCTTATACAAAAATGCTGAAGCAGGTTAATCAATATCAAAATTCGATCTTTAGTGCCGACCAGTCGGCACAAAAAGAATTTGAACAACAGGAGGTCCCCAATAAAGTGCTTCTGAAAGTTCGAATACTGTTTGATGGGGGATATTATGACGAAGCACTAAAGGTTTTGGTGAGTCATAAACCTTCGGAAAATTATACCTCGACAAAAGATGGGTTGGAATTTACTTACCGTTTGGGAAGAATTCATGATAAACGATCAAATAGTAAGAAGGCCAAAGCGTTTTACACGCTGACGATAAAAAATGGTCGCTCTTTGCCTTATTATTATGCTGCAAATGCGGCGCTTCATTTGGGTAAAATCCATTTGCACGAAAAGAATTTTGATCAAGCAAAAAAAGCCTTTCGCGATTGTCTTAGCATGCGACCAGATACGTATCGTTCGAGTATCCATCAGAAGGCAAAAGCTTACCTGCAGAAGTTGGAATAAAAAAATCCCGCTCGGGATGAACGGGATATCTTGTTCTTGAAATATTTATTATAGTTTTAAACCTAATGTTATCACAAAGCGATTTGATAGATATTGGTTATGGGCTGCATTGACATATTCCGGACTATAAAGATAGTAATCTTCTTCGTAAGTTTCCATCACATAAGCAAAATCGACGTAATAGTATTTTTGTTTAAGACCGATCCCAAAAGTGTAATACGTTCTGGCTCCATCATTTAAATTATCCTGAAATGGGCTGCTAAACAAAGCATAGCCTGCTCTGATTTGTATCGGGTTAAGGTTGGCTTCTGCACCTACTTTGATGTTATGGGCCTGGGTGTATTTTTCAGTAATGGCATCATTGTCATCCTTGAAATCATAGTTTGAAGGGGTTGAAATGTCGTTTTCATCACTCAGGCGCGCTGTTGAGTAGTCCACATATTCATACTCTGCACTGATCAGACCATAATCTCCTATAATAAAGGCGATGTCACCCAATGCTTTCATTGGTGTCATTAATTCATAATGAAATTGTCCTTCTGCCAGAGCTTCTTCATTAAAGTCGCTATTGTCAAAATACGATGTCATTAGACGGCTGTACTCTTCATGTAATGAATAAAAAGTGGGAGTATGGAAGGCTCCGCCCAGTCTCACCCAATCAGCCGGTCGGTATAGAATTCCAAATTTGAAGTTGACTCCTGAGCCTGTTGTTCTTAATTTTTCATCTAAAGAAAATGACTGAAACATATCGATGCTATCCTTGATATCTGTTTCTGCGTGCCGTGAGCTCATTTCGTACCGGATAATGGGTATGCCGATTGTCATGCCTGCATACAATTTGTCCTCGAAATTACCGCCAAAGGAAAAGGTCATTTCATTAATGGCACCTCGTTCCTCTATTGTTTTTCGCTGATTAACTCCACCATAAGGTGCATCAATCCAGTATTCTCCGGAGGCAGAATCATAAGGCATAAGGTTAGCGGCGTTTGCCAGTTCGGTATCATAAAACTCAAGGCCACCGATGTCATTGGCTCTGTCGCGGTATTCTGTTAGCAGGGAGTTCTCATAGTTAAAGCCTTCGATCGAAGTATTGCGATGAAAGGATTGTAGTTTATTATATCCAAATCCAAACTGTACGTTTTTCCATCTGCCATTCGAATTTTCCAGATTTAGTATCATTCCGGCGCCAGGTAAGTTAAAGCTGTATTTTATATCCTTGTTGTTTTCGTTGTAAAAAGAGCTTTCGGCCGAGATACCATAAAAGGATGGTGAGATAGAAATTTCCGAACTCTTGTAAAGTCCAATACCGGCAGGGTTGGTACTTAATACTGAGAAGTCGGCGCCGGGAGCACCAAAGGCTCCACCTGTCGCCATGCTTCTTGCCGTACCGCCAAACCCCAGATAGGAAAAGCGTAATGCATCTATGTCGTATTGTGCATGAGCTTGTTTTATCATTCCTAATGATAGCAAGAGGCTTAAAAACAGAACTAATCGTTTCATATGTTTATAATTTTAATTTTAATGGTCATATGGAGCTCGCCATGAGAAGGCAAAATTTTAGCACACGGTTTTCAAGTCCATTATAATCATGCGTGTGTGTTATGTTTTTTGTCATGGCTCGGTTCATCTTTTTTTTGTTATGAAAAAGCATCCATGTGGATTAATTTACCATGTTTTCATGGATGCTTTGCTGTTGAACTATCTTAAGCAGATTCAATTTTAACGTCTTCCGCCAAATGAGCTACTTCTGGAGCTACTCCTGGAACTACTGCTGGAGCTGCTGCTAGAGCTGCTGCGTGATGGTGAAGAATAACTTCTGCTCGAGCTACTGCTTCTTGAAGGTGTATAGCTTTTGTTGGAGCTGCTGCTTGAGCGGCTTGGTGAGCTATAGCTTCTTGAGCGGCTTGGTGAACTGTAGCTTCGGTTTCTGGAACTGCTCGAGTTATAACTTTTTCGTGATGACGAAGGTTTGTTATAGCTGCGGCTGGGTGTTGACCTGTTATAGCTACTATTGTTTCTTGTTGTATTGCTCTTGTTGATTGATGAAGGCCTGGTCGTTCTTGTCGTACTTCTTGTTGTTGTACTTCTTGATGTACCTCTTGATGTACTTCTGTCATAGTTGGTTTTAGAGCCAGGGCTGGTATATTGGCGACTTGAAGTAGCCCGGGAGTCAGGACTGCGATAGTATTTATTGCTGCCTGAGTTTGATGGCGTATAACGTGAACGGCTGGCCGATTCGGGCTTTGTATACTTCCGCTCTGGCGTTGTATAGCGATATTCTGCTTTCGTCCTTGAGCTTGTATTACTACTGGCAGGCTTTTCATAGGTCCTGGATTCGTTTAAGTCTGTATTCCGTTTACTGCTGTTGGTTTTTTCAGCAGGAGACTTATTCAACGAAGATTCTCTGGCTTCTCTTTCATTTGCAGTTGTACTTTTCCGGGTATTTGATTCGCGGGTTGCAGTACTAAACGAAGATGTTTCTTTTTCGGAAACCTTGTTTTCAGAACGGTTCAGGTCGGAGCTTCTTTTGGTATTCAGTTCATTTGATGTATTCACAGCGCGGGCATTTGTCCTGGCTGTTTTCGTTTTAGTAGAGAGGCTGTTATTGCCTGAGCGTTCTGTACTTAGAGAACCAACTCCTTTTTCTCTTTCATAGACAGCTGCAAGGGATGTACTTCCAGAAGTAACACCTCCCGTAGAGGAGTAGTTGGAAGTAGAGCCTGAGCGGGATCCTGCGTTGGTGGAACTTATTCCTGTTCGCGGCCCGTAGTGGCGTGAATTTTCATCCCTGCTATTGTAATAATAGCTGGAGTTGTTATAGCCATAGGCTCCATCATAGTATCCATTCCAATATCCGTTATAGTAGCCGTTATTATAGCCATTCCAATAGCTCCAGCTACCGTGATAGGGATAATAGCCATAGCCAAATCCATATCCATAACCATGATAGCCCCATCCGCCGTAATGATATGGTCTGTAATAAGAGCGGGGGTACCACCAGCTATATCCAAGATATATGCTTGTGCCGTAATAGTATGGATTATAGGTATACCAATACATATTTGTATAGTATGGGTCGTAATATCCAAAATTCATGGAATATCCTGAGTGAAAGCGACGAAGGCGTGAGGCATACGAATAATCGTAATAATCATCGTAATAGTTATTTGTTACGTAAGTGTTGCCATTTTCGTCGGAATAAGAATAGGATTCTGATTCAGCGGGAGCTGCATCTTCTGTTCTTTCTTCTTCATAATAATACTCCTGGTTATCAGATTCCGTGTTATTTCTTGCCGAGCGTTCTGGTTCTACTGTTGTGTATTCATCAGAATTGGTATAATTGACATCTGATGTAGTACGAGCATCAGTAGAGCTGTACTCTTGATCGGGGGAGTAATAAACGTCATCATAAACCGAAGTTGCCCGGTAACCGGAGCAGGATCCGAGTAGCAGGGCCAGGGTTAATAGTGCGATAATGTTTCTTAATTTTTTCATGACGGTACCTCCAGGGATTTTATTGTGTAAATCGTATCTTTACAACTTTATTTTTACTTTTGTTTCTTTATTGAATTCAAATACTATTATTCAAATACTATACCATAATTTACAATATGGCAAAAAATTTCACAACACGAAAAGAAGATTACGCAAAATGGTATAATGAGCTCGTAATCAAAGCTGATCTGGCTGAGAATTCAGCCGTAAGAGGATGTATGGTGATTAAACCATACGGCTATGGCATTTGGGAACGGATGCAAGCTGTCCTTGATCAAAAGTTCAAAGATACCGGGCACCAGAATGCCTATTTCCCGCTGTTTATTCCCAAGTCTTTTTTCTCCAGGGAGGCAGCGCATGTAGAAGGGTTCGCTAAAGAGTGTGCTGTTGTTACCCATTATCGCTTAAAGAATGATGAAAATGGGAAAGGTATTATTGTTGATGAGGATGCTAAGTTGGAGGAAGAATTAATCGTCCGGCCTACTTCCGAGACAATTATCTGGGACACCTACCGCAACTGGATACAGTCGTATCGCGATTTGCCTTTACTGATCAATCAATGGGCTAATGTTGTACGCTGGGAAATGCGCACCCGCTTGTTTTTGCGCACCTCCGAATTCTTGTGGCAGGAAGGTCATACCGCTCATGCTACGCGGGAAGAAGCGCTGGAAGAGACAAGGCAGATGCTGGATATTTATGCGGAATTTGCTGAAAAATTTATGGCTTTGCCGGTGTGGAAAGGACGTAAATCTGATGCCGAACGTTTTGCCGGTGCTGAAGATACTTATTGTATTGAAGCCCTGATGCAGGATGGAAAATCATTACAGGCCGGAACCTCTCACTTCCTTGGGCGAAACTTTGCCAAAGCTTTTGATGTTAAGTTTTTAGACCAGCAAAATAAGCAGCAATATGTTTGGTCAACATCCTGGGGTGTTTCTACTCGTTTGATGGGAGCATTGGTGATGGCTCATTCCGATGATCAGGGGCTTGTATTGCCACCCAAACTGGCTCCCGACCAGGCGGTGATTGTCCCTATTTATCGTAATGAAGCTGATAAAACCAGAGTTTTCGAAAAAGCCGAAGAAATAAAAGAGCAGTTGCTCGATCAGGGAGTACGTGTTAAATTCGATAAACGGGATACCTATAAACCCGGCTGGAAGTTTTCGGAATACGAATTTAAAGGTGTGCCTGTGCGGATTGCTATTGGTCCAAAGGACCTGGAAAAAGGAACTGTTGAAGTGGCGCGTCGTGATACGCTGGAAAAAACCTTCTATCAGGCTACAGATCTTGGAATAAAAATACGCCATCTGCTGGACAATATTCAACAAAACCTCTATAATAAAGCCCTGGACTTTAGAGAAGAGAATACCAATACAGCTGACTCCTGGGACGAATTTAAGGATATTATTGAAAATAAAGGTGGCTTTGTATTGGCACACTGGGATGGTACAATAGAAACGGAAGAAAAAATCAAACAGGAAACGAAAGCAACCATACGGTTGATTCCCTTTGAAGGATATGAACAGACAGGAGAATGTGTGTATACCGGTAAGCCTTCAAAAGGACGTGTTGTTTTCGCTAAAGCGTATTAGCATAAACGCTTTGTCAGGCGCTTTGGAATTTGTTAAATTCTGAATATGAAAGAGAAAGAAAAAATCGCCTTTGAACGTCTGTTGACAATCATGGACGATCTTAGAAACCAGTGCCCCTGGGATAAAAAACAAACCTTGGAAAGTTTGCGCTATCTAACTATAGAAGAAACCTATGAATTATCGGATGCCATCCTGGAGCATAATCTCGAAGACATTAAAAAGGAACTGGGTGATATTCTTTTGCATATTGTTTTTTATTCCAAAATCGGAAAAGAAAAAAATGCTTTTGATATAACTGATGTCCTGGAGGGGATCAATGAAAAGCTGATATACAGGCATCCTCATATTTATGGTGATGTGCAGGCGAATGATGCTCAGTCAGTGAGTGATAACTGGGAGAAGATTAAACTAAAAGAAGGGAAAAAGTCTGTGCTGGATGGTGTCCCAAAGTCATTGCCGGCACTTGTTAAGGCCTACCGGATGCAGGAAAAGGCCAGTGGTGTTGGCTTCGACTGGGATAATGATGATCAGGTTTTTGACAAAGTCAAAGAAGAACTAAATGAATTTGAGGCTGAAGTCAAGCATAAAGCCGATATAACGTCTCAGGAGGCTGAATTCGGAGATGTTTTATTTTCACTGATTAACTATGCTCGTAAATTGAAAATTAATCCTGAAGATGCATTAGAGAGAACCAATAAAAAGTTTATTCAGCGCTTTCAGTACCTGGAAAAGGCCATAAATGAAAAAGGAGAAGCTTTAAAAGATTTGAGTTTGACAGAAATGGACCAGTATTGGGAAGAAGCAAAAAAGAATGGACCTTTGGGTGATAAAGCGTAAAACTCCGGTATATTAACAGTTAAGTTTTCAACAAGCTGTTAATATCTGGCCATATAGTTATGTTATTTGTTGTAAAAGTACTATTAAATTTGGCGTGTATAGGTTGTAAACAATTGTTGATAAGTACTGTTGACACCCTGTTAATTTAAATTTTCAGAAAACACTTGCTTTCGCCTTGCAGATTGCTTATATTTGTAATTAGAAAGTTCATTGAAAAATCTGAGTCGGTATCACTGAAGTTGTCATCAAGCCAATCTTCGGATTATTATGCTGATGTCTTCAGAGTAATTTAACCTTTGTCTCAAAAGATAGAGGTTTCATGAACGATACCGGACAATTTGAAATGAATGCTTGCATTCAGATCAAATTGTTGGTTTGTCAAAGGTTGAACAATGACCACAGCGGACCACGGCAGGGAGACTTGCCGCGAGATGCTGGCGAAGTACTCATAAGCAGGCCATGAGGAAAAGAAACAAATGCCAGGAAATCTGACCTTTGTTTGGTAGTTCAGCTACAGAACCCTCAGTGAACTGACTAAGCCTGCCTTCTGACTATAACTACGGTTATGGACAGAAGCTCAGACAACCCCACCAAAAGTTGTTTGAGAGGGCGATAAGCCCTGCAACTGGTTGCAAAGGGGTGGAAATATTTGAACAAAATATTTTCACCCCTTATTATTTTTGCGCTTTCTGCCCATTTTGTCTTTCTTTTCTACTGAATATCCAAATTTTCCGATGCGCTGGCCCGTCTCAAAGTAGCGCCCATGAATATAGCTTATGGGATTTGACCCTGCTAAATCAAACTTGCCGGTCTTTTCATCATAAAAGCGCTTGTCAGCATTCACCGCAACTACATCGGCCAAAAACATATCGTGAGACCCTAAGTTGATGATGTCGAATACTTTGCATTCTATGCTCATAGGCGATTCAGCTATCAGTGGCGCATGCACTTTTTGAGCCGATTGGGGTGTTAGGTTCATCTCTTTGAACTTATCATAATCCCTGCCTGAACGCACACCGCACCAGTCAGTAGCCTTAGCTAGCTTTTCTGTCGTTAGGTTGATGACAAAATCGCCATATTTTTTTACCAGCTCATACGAATGCCTGCTCGGTTGAATGGAGATATAGCAGCGTGGGGGGGTGCTGTTTATCGTGCCGGTCCATGCGATGGTAATGATATTATGGTCAACATTATGTTTGCCACAGCTTACCATTACCGCTGGTAATGGATAAATCAATGTGCCGGGCTTAAAATCTGTTTTTTCCTTTTCCATGAATCAAAAATAGAACCTTTATTTGAAAATGGGCAAAAAAAAACCGCTAAATGCAAGGTGCTTATTAGCGGCTTAATCGTTCAGTTGTCCTTTAATGTTTTGACAAATAGCTGGCTACGCTTTCCTGGCTTTCTTGCATTGTCTCATCACCCTCATGCCAATCGGCTGGGCAAACTTCACCGTGTTTTTCGCAAAATTGCAAGGCGTCCACCATACGCAGAGTCTCCTCTACACTTCTGCCCAATGGCATATCATTGACTACCTGATGACGGACAATGCCTTTTTTGTCAATCAGGAACAAGCCGCGATAGGCCACAGGCTCTCCGCTAAAGGTGATATTGCCGGTTTCTTCATCATAGTCATAGTCTCCGGCAAGTACATCGTAATTTTGACTGATTGTCTTGGATAAATCGGCAACTATCGGGAAAGTGACTCCTTTTATTCCACCGTCATTCTTTTCTGTATTCAGCCATTTCCAATGCGAAAATTCTGAATCTGTACTGCAGGCAACAACGGCAGTATCACGCTTCTTAAACTCTTCCATCTTTTTTTGAAAGGCCAGAATTTCTGTTGGACAAACAAAGGTGAAATCCTTTGGATAAAAGAAAAATACGACATATTTTTTGCCGAGATATTGCTCCAAAGAAAAATTCTCAACGATTTCCGAACCGTTATTCACGGCGGGAGCATTAAATGCAGGGGCTTTTTTTCCTACTAATACACTCATAGAATTATTGTTTAGGTGTTTTATTTGTTCATAATTTGATTAAATCGGTTCCCGTCTATTATACGGGCTCGCCATGCGCTAAATACATGCTAAATACGTATTTTAATTCCATTATGATAATCAGCGTTTGTGTTCCGCCTAAGGCGGATCATGGCCCGGTTTGTAGAATTTCAAACAATGCTGCTCATGTATTGTTTTTTGCTTAACAGCACTTTAACATAGTATTGTTTGCATGAATTAATGCTGAGAAACAGTGGCCAGTTCATGAATATTTTCTAACTTCGCGCTCCCAAACACAGTAAATTAATGGATTATGACAGACGATAAGCAAGTAATTTTTTCTATGGTGAATGTCAACAAATACACACCACAAGGCAAACATATTCTCAAAAACATTTATTTATCTTTTTTTTATGGAGCTAAAATTGGATTATTAGGGTTGAATGGTGCGGGGAAGTCTACGGTATTGCGCATTATCGCTGGTCTGGATGATCAGTATGAGGGTGATGTAACCTTTTCGCCGGGCTATTCGGTAGGTTTTTTACCACAGGAGCCGCAGCTTGATGATACTAAAACGGTTATGGATATTGTAAAGGAAGGTGTAGGTGATGTTGTTGATTTGTTGCAGGATTATGAGGCAGTTAATGAGCGCTTTACCGACCCTGATTTGATGAGCGATCCTGATAAGATGAATGAATTGATGGAGAAGCAGGGGAAGCTCCAGGAGCGTATAGACCAGCTTGACGCCTGGGATTTGGAATCAAAGTTGGAGTTAGCCATGGATGCTTTGCGGACACCTCCGGGTGATGCCATTATCGGGAAGCTTTCCGGAGGAGAACGCCGTCGCGTTGCCCTTACACGACTTTTACTGCAGGAACCTGATATTTTACTATTGGACGAGCCTACTAACCACCTTGATGCTGAGTCTGTTCATTGGCTTGAGCAGCATCTTCAGCAATACAAAGGAACTGTTATTGCTGTTACACACGACAGGTATTTTCTTGACAATGTGGCTGGGTGGATCCTTGAACTGGACAGGGGTGAGGGTATCCCATTTCAGGGGAATTATTCTTCCTGGCTGGAGCAGAAACTGAATCGGTTACAGCAGGAAGAAAAGCAGGAATCGAAAAGACAGAGAGCATTAATGCATGAGCTGGAATGGGCTAAAAAAGGACCCAAGGGCCGGCAGAGTAAAGGTAAAGCCCGCCTGAATAATTATGAGGCTATGATGGCGGAAGATATTAAAGAAAAAGAAGCTAAAGTGGAAATTCCTATTCCTAATGGCCCTCGCTTAGGGAAAGAGGTTATTGAAGCCATTGATCTGGCAAAGGGATATGATGATAAATTATTGTTCGGGAATTTGAATTTTAAATTGCCACAAGCTGGTATTGTTGGTGTGATTGGTCCTAATGGAGCCGGAAAAACCACCTTGTTTCGCATGATCATGGGGCAGGAAAATCCGGATAAAGGAGAGCTGAAGATAGGCGATACCGTGGAAATCGGTTATGTGGATCAGCGTCATGCGGATATCAATCCGGAAAAAACAGTTTATGAGGTTATTAGTGGAGGCAGCGAGCAGATTACTTTTGGGGATAAGACTTTAAATGCCCGCGCATATGTTAGTCGCTTTAACTTTAGTGGTGCTGATCAGCAGAAAAAGGTCGGCGTGCTTTCCGGAGGTGAACGTAATCGACTGCATCTGGCAATGACATTAAAGACTCAGGCTAATGTGCTTTTGCTTGATGAGCCTACCAATGATATTGATGTAAATACGCTTAGAGCATTAGAAGAAGGGATTGAAAATTTCGCAGGCTGTGCCGTCGTCGTTTCTCACGACCGTTGGTTCCTCGATCGCATCTGTACACATATCCTTGCTTTTGAAGGCAATTCTTCTGTCTACTTTTTTGAGGGGACATTTACCGAATATGAAGAAAACCGGAGAAAACGCCTGGGTGGTGATATAATACCGAAACGTATTAAGTACAAGAAAATGACGCGTTAAGGGCAGGATTCACTCTGCTGTTGCACCTTGTTCTTGCTGTTGACAATTTTCTTTTCTCTGACATTCAAATTATGAGTATCAAAGAGTGATCGTGAATCGTTGATGAAAAGCTTTAACTTTTCATGGTCGGACGGATGCTTGAAAAAACTGGCCTCTTGTTCAAAGACAGCTGCAGGCAAAATGTTAAAATGAGTGTTTCCCGCTGAGGTATATTTGTAAACCCATGTTAGTATGTATGAGGCATCAACAAGCGTTGTTTTACTGTCTTGTTCTGTAAACTTCAGTTCAACCATAACGCCTCCGTCTTTTCGTCTGGCTCTTTGATTGGATACATAATTACCCAGGGAATAAGCAATCATCTGTTCTTTTTCCCTGTCCCACTGCATGGGTTGGACATAATGTGGATGGCCTCCGATTATCACATCCACTCCACTGTTGAACATCCACCGGGCCAATGCTCTCGTTTCTTTTTCGGGTTGTGTTTTGTATTCTTTTCCCCAGTGGATAAATACTATAACCTGATCAACGTCATAGTTTTGAATTTTCGCCAGATCTTTTTTTATAGTATCCCGGTCTATATAATTGACAATATTCGGTTTTTCTGGTTCTATATAATTGGTCCCGTAAGTATAGTTCAATAAAGCAATTCTGATTGCCCCTTTTTCCAAAATCAAAAAGTTTGCAGTATCACGGTGCTGCTGATCTTTGTATGTTCCCAGATGATAAATATTTAAACTGTCAAGGATATCAATAGTTCGCTCCAGGCCCTTTTTTCCATGATCAACACTATGATTATTGCCCGTTGTCAGAATATCCATCCCTGCATTTTTACATGCTACTGCCAGGGCGTCGGGAGAAGAAAAACGGGGATATCCTTTGTATGGTCCTCCTGCTAAGGTTACTTCCAGGTTCCCGATAGCGAAGTCTGATTGTTCAATAATGGGCCTGACATAATGAAAAACAGAATCATATTCATATAGGCCGGTTTTTTTATTTCTTGCAGCTTCAATTTGGGCATCGTGTCCCATAATATCACCTATGAACAACAGACTCATTGTATCTTGTTGGGCCTGCGCTGACGTAATCAACAGCAAAAATGCTGCAACCGAAAATATAAATCCCTGAATTGACTTCATAATAACGTATATTAGAACTACAAATGTAGGGATTTTATTGGTTTGAATTTTTTTTATTGGGTTTCTGTTTCACGTATAAATAATTCATTTAGTTTTGATGCTGATCATATCTGCATTGCTGAGCATTAGGTTTTTTTGTTTTGGATTGGTAGTTAATGTTTTTGCTTTCAGGTTTAAGTTGTGAGATTAATAGACTTTAATATTTATAAGTATGAACCGAGCCATGATCCGCCTAAGGCGGAGATTTAGGGGTGCGCGCAGAGCGAATTGGCGAGTTGGCGATGATGCGATGATGTGATAGGGCGAACGAGGAGACTTAAGAGACTTGAGAGAATTAAGAGAAAAAGTGAACCCCGTTAAATCTGCTCCTATCGTCGCATTTAACGGGGCAAGCAAGGAACAAGGAACCCCGTTAAATCTACTCCTATCGTCGCATTTAACGGGGCAAGCAAGGAACAAAGAACACCGAACATTGAACATTGAAACATTGAACATTGAACATTGAATATTGAATATTGAACATTGAACATTAAATTTAGACAGATGAAAAAAGCATTTACTACTTTCTTTTTGTTATTGACATTTTTATTTTCTGCATTTGCCCAGAATACGG
>JBNJHE010000011.1:0-37152 GCA_051748205.1 Bacteroidota bacterium
GGATGAATTGTTCAGAACACCACTGTTATAAACATTGAATCGTCCTGAAATATTGTTTTATGAAGCAAAGATATAAATTAAAGTTTTCTGCCCATCGCTTTATCCTGTATTATTCATGCATTAGATTTATGGCAGGTTCACGGCGTCGAAAGTTGCAGTTGGATTAAGCTATTTCCAGACTGCACTCAAAGTTCAATAGTGTATGTCTGTAAACCCTGATTTTTTCGTATGTTGATGCACCTGGCAGAGAGACAAATTAATATAGCTTTTGTGTTATTTCTTTTTTGTAGGATAGTTATATTTTTTTAGATAATTCACGATAGATTGTTTAAATCTCTTTGATGGCTTGTGAAAATCCTAATGCTGATGGTTTATCTTTGTTGATTCAAATAATATGACCTTATGAAGAAAAATATAGCATTATTAGCCGGAGGGGATTCCGGAGAATATCAGGTCTCACTTCGTAGTGCTGCCATGGTGAATCAATCGCTGGACAAATCTTTATACAATGTCTACGTTATCGAGATGTTTGACAGTCAGTGGTATTATAAAACTACAGAAGGGGAAGCCATTGCTGTAGATAAAAATGATTTTTCCGTTACGATAAATCAGGAAAAAGTATTGTTTGATGTTGTGTTTACTATGATTCATGGTACTCCTGGAGAAGATGGGAAGCTACAGGGCTATTTTGATATATTGAATATTCCGTATACCAATTCCGATGTTTTTTCCTCATCCCTGTCATTTAATAAGTACTATTCAAATCAGATCATGCGGATGCTTGGGATTATAACTCCATTCTCCCGCTTATTATTTCGCGGGCAGTATTTTGATACAGAGCAGCTTGTCCGTGAAGTCGGTTTGCCCTGCTTTGTTAAGCCAAATCAGGGGGGCTCCAGCCTGGGGACAACTCGTGTGAATGAAAAAGAGCAACTGCAGGCTGCCATCCTTAAAGCTTTTGAGGTGGATCATCAGGTGCTTGTTGAAGAATACATTCAGGGTACCGAAGTTACTTGTGGGTTGATTCGAAAGGTAAACGATACCATAATATTTCCTCTAACGGAAATTGTGTCTAAAAATGAGTTTTTTGATTATGAAGCCAAATATACCAAAGGAATGGCTGATGAAATCACTCCAGCGCGAATTCCTGAAGACACAGCATTAGAAATCAAGAGGTTGTCTAATTATATATACAACAAGCTGATGTGTAAAGGAATAGTAAGGGTTGATTTTATCATTAAAGATAATCAGTACTATTTTCTTGAATTAAATACCGTTCCAGGAATGTCAGAAGCCAGTATTGTGCCTCAACAAATTCGTGCAGCAGGATTAAAAGAAAAAGATATCTTTCAGTTAGCCATTGAGAATGCCTGGAAAGAAAAGCACTGAATTATTGCGAAGATCAGAATTTGTCGCTATGGTCATTAATCCAGGAGGCTAATTGTGTGGTTGCATGATAGCGGTGGCTAATTTTATTTTTCTGCTTATCCGCCATTTCAGCAAATGTTTTTTTGTGGCGCAATGGTTTAAATATTGGATCATACCCAAATCCACCTTTGCCTTTAGCGGATTCAGTAATAGTCCCTTCTATCTGACCTTCAAAAAGGTACTCCTTGTCGTCAACCACCAATGCAATTACAGTGCGAAACCGGGCTCTTCGATTTTTTACGCCAGCCATCTTTCGTAATACCTTTCTTAAGTTGTCGGCATAGCTTGCTTTTTTGCCGGCATAGCGGGCAGAATAAATGCCAGGTGCATTATCCAAGGCAGAAATTTCCAGGCCTGTATCATCAGCAAAACAGTCATAGCCGGTATGATGCTTGATGAATCTGGCTTTGAGAATTGCATTCCCCTCAAGCGTGTCCATGGTTTCCGGAATATCTACTTTGAAATTTATGTCATCCAGGGTCATAATTTTTATTGCACAATCGCCGCAGCTTTGTTCAATAATCTCCTGTACTTCTTTTACTTTGTTTGTGTTATTCGTGGCAAATACAATTTCTTTCATGATGACATTCTGTTAATAATGTATACGGTACAAAATTATTTTCCAGATAATATTTTTAAAGTATACTGTTTTAGCATTGGCAAAATTAAGGTTTCATTTGGCTTTTGCAACAAAATGGGAATAATATAACATTAAATACACCCATAAATAATGTTAAAAAGGAGGTAAAAGCCAGTTAAACAAAGTTGTTCGCTTCATTGGTATTCTGCAATAATCGCTTTAGAATGGCGCTATTGGGTTATTTTGCTGCAGAAGAAAATCAAAGATTGGTGGTACATAGCGTTGAATTTATTATTTTCGTTGTTTGAGAAATGATCCCGGATCATGAAGCTACTTTTGGTTGAAAATATTCGTATTGCGCTACAATCGGTGCGTTCACATTTGATGCGAACGGTGCTTACCGTATTGATTATTGCTTTTGGGATAATGGCTTTGGTTGGAATACTTACTGCCATTGATTCTCTTGAGCAATCGCTTAGCGACAATTTTTCGCTGATGGGCGCCAATACTTTTTCAATTCGAAACCATAGCATGCAGGTTAATATCGGACACGACCGCCCTCGTCGTGAATATTACCGGAATATTACATTTCGCGAGGCAATGGCCTTTAAGCAAGCCTATGATTATCCGGCTCAAACATCGGTTTCGGCTTATGGTGTTTATTCTGCTACAGCTAAATACAAAAGAAAAGAGACAGATCCGAATGTGAGTGTTCGCGGTAGCGATGAAAATTATCTTGCAACACAGGGATACGAAATCGACCAGGGCCGTAACTTTTCGAGGCAGGAAATACGGCAGGGAGCCCATGTAGCGCTTATCGGGCGGGATATTAAAAATCGCCTGTTTGGAAACCAGGCTGCTGTTGGTAAACACTTTTTAGTGAATAATAACTCCTTCCTTATTATTGGTGTGTTAAAAACGAAAGGCTCTGGCTTTGGTTTTAGTGGCGACCGCAATGTAATTATCCCAATAAAAGCAGTTCGGAATGTCTTTGGTCGTCCTGATATGAATTATGAGATTGATGTGAAGGTGACAACGGCTCAGAAAATGCAGCTTGCTATTGACGAGGCAATTGGCACGTTTCGGGTTGTGCGGGGCCTTAAACCCGAGGATGTTAGTAATTTTGACATCGGTAAAAGTGATAGCCTGGTAAAAGCTTTTAAAGAAAATATGAGTTATATTACCATTGCATCGACCTTGATTGGCTTTATTACTTTAATGGGTGCTGCCGTTGGCTTGATGAATATTATGATTGTTTCTGTTACAGAACGTACTCGTGAAATTGGTATCCGTAAGGCTATGGGTGCTTCGGCGGTGATGATTAGAAATCAGTTTTTGGTGGAGGCGATTACGATTAGTCAAATTGGGGGGCTTCTGGGGATATTGTTTGGTGTTATTCTTGGAAATATTACGGCTATCCTGTTTAAAACGCCTTTTGTTATCCCCTGGTTATGGGTGTTTGCCGGTGTTGCACTTTGTATTTTTGTTGGTTTGCTTTCCGGTTTGTATCCCGCCATGAAAGCAGCCCGCTTTGAACCCATAGAATCTTTGCGTTATGAATAAGAAACTTAATATTTTTTGTGTCCTTTTCCTGCTGCCCGTTTTGGTGGTGGCGCAAAATTTTTCCGACCATCATTACTTTCAGCAGGGCGGTGAAGGATCTTTTTATTATCAGGATAACCATAAACGAATTCCCAAAGGCGATTATCAAAATAAAAAATGGAACCCTGTCAATTTTTTCCTAAACATATACAAAACAGTGATTTCTGAGCAAATGTCAACAGGTTGTGTCTATGAAATTACCTGTTCAGACTTTATGCGCCTGGCAGTTCAGCGTTATGGATTGCTTAAAGGAACTTTTCTTGGACTCGATCGCCTGACGAGATGTAATAGCTTAAGTCTTAAGGATGTGCCTAATTATAAGGTCCATCCTAATACACGCTTGATTTATGATGAACCGAAAGCCTATGCTTTGTAAGAAATGGATGATTTCCTTTTGTCTGCTTGCTGCCCTGGTGGCTAAAGGGTATGCTCAGAAGGCAAACGGCTGTGATCAGTTGATTGCCTTTGGCCGACATCTTTACGAAACAGAAAACTATCAGGATTTGCTGCAATTAAAACAAAGCTGTCAGTCTAACTGGGATAAGCATTCGGGCAGGGATACACTGAATTTTTTTGTTGGCAGTGCCTGCTTGAAATTGGAACGTGCTGATCAGGCTATGGCTAATTTTGAGCAAATTACTACAGTTAATAAATTTAAAATGAGAGGAATACGACTGGGGCTTAACTATTATCTAAAAACCGGAGATATCCAAAAATCCATTAACTGGATTGAAGACCGCCAGGATAGTGTGCTGCGATTTCGGGATATCGCTTTTTATCATACCGGTCTCTACTTGATTCAAAACAACCTGGACGGTTTTGATAGTCTTATTCAGACAACACAACTCAAAGAGCCTCAGAAGTTACAGTTGCTGGAATATCGAAAACAGTATTCCCTGGCTGAAAAGAAAAGTCCTTTTTTGGCAGGGGTTTTTTCAGCCGCCTTGCCGGGCCTGGGAAAAGTATATGCTGGCAAACCGCATCAGGGGCTTTCGGCTTTTTTTACCTTTGGTGTTTTTGCTTTGCAGGCCGGAGAAGCGTATTACAGAAATGGGCTCGACTCGCCCGTGTTTTACCTTACAGCTACTCTTGCTTTGGCTTATTACATTAGCGATATCTGGGGAAGTGCCCTTGCCGTAAAAATTTATCAACAAGAACAAAGACATGAGATCAATCAGGATTTACAGCATCAGCTTTATTTTGCTCTTTAGTTTTTCATCTGTTGCACAGCATACTGACACACTCCTTAATCAGGAATTACTAAACCTGGAGTGGCAGATTTTCGAATCATCGGATAATGATGCACGATATGAGCTGATTTTGAAGAAGGCTCTGTTATTGAAGAGAAAAGGCAGAGCTATAGAAGCATCAAGAACGCTGTCCAGGATTCCTTATAAATCAACAAATCCTAATGTAGGCCTTGAAACAGCCTATAACCTGGCCTTGCTCCATTTTGCCCAAAACCAATTTCAGGATGCACAGCGTTATCTTTCCGATTGTTATTATTTTTTTGATGCTGCACAAACGGATACCCGGATTCAGTTTTTGCAGATATTGGTTTATAATGGCCTGGAAAACTATGATGATGCTAAAGAAGCGTTGGGAAAATTAAATCGGCAGTGCCGGAAGCCGG
Source organism: Bacteroidota bacterium (assembly GCA_051748205.1). GTDB lineage: Bacteria > Bacteroidota > Bacteroidia > Bacteroidales > PWNQ01 > PWNQ01. Next base: position 5,244 of record JBNJHE010000011.1, read on the forward strand.
TAGATGCCGATTCTGCCTATCAGGACATAACTAATTTGAAAGACCCGGAAAAGGCCAGGCGCCTGTCAGCATATTTGCCTGGGCTCGGGCAATGGTATGTTGGCGATTTCTGGAGAGGAATGAATAGTTTTTTGCTTCATGCAGCGACGATTACTTATATGGCTTATTGTGGTGCAAATAAGTTATATTTGAATGGAATTTTTAGTGGATTTAGTCTCTTTGCTGCGTTTTATTCAGGAGGGAAAAGGAATGCGTATGCCCTAAGTATAAAACAACAACAAAATGCAGTTAATCAGCTGAATGGGTATCTTATTGATTGGTATTACGGAGCTTGCTTTCAAACAGATACTCCTTAAGAATAAACAATATTAACAAGGCTTTTAGGTTACTACATCATGAAAACGTTGCGATTTATTTTTTTTCTGACATTGTTGCTTGCCGGAGTTCAATTGCCAATTGCCGGACAATCAAACAAACCTCTACGTATCGAATTTTCATCCTTTGGGAAAAGTGATGCTTATGCTCTGTTGAGGGCTGAAGAACATGGTTTTGTTGTGATTAGAGATGAAGGCAAAAATGATGATAATCAGAATCTGTGGAGTTTTTTTGGATATAATGTTGATATGAAGAGAATCTGGAAGTCTAAAGTTACCCTGCCAAAAGATTATCGGCTTGCAAAAAAGACTAACTATAAAACACATGCCTGTATTCTATTTCTACAACAAACAAACCGTGCAACAGATATTACCGAAGTTCGTATCAATATGGCCGATGGAAGTGTAGAGAAAAATTCACTAACGTCAGATGGAAAAATTGAAATTCAGGACTATAAAGTTATCGAGGATCAAAGCTTTATTTTGGCTTTGGATATTAAAGGGATGAAAAATATTTTTAGCCGACTGTTGGGGTCTTCAGATGCAGGGCGGAGGTTGAAATTTTGGAGGTCGGATTGGAGCAATTCCAGCTATCAGGAGTTATCTGATTCTATTGCTGATGGCATGCGCCCCAAAAGGATCGATATTTTCCTGCATGGAGAGACAGTGGATGTTTATGCTGTGCGTGATATTAATCAGCAAAGGGATGACATCTGGTTGTATTCATTTACTTATCAGGGCGAATACATCAATAAATATCGCTTTAGCCCTGTCGACGGGAGGTTTGTTGTGGAAATGGCTGTTCGTTCGGAAGGCAGGAATAGATACCTGGCTGCAACTATGAGTGGAATCAGGGATCGCTATGATCGTTATGAGGATTATTCCGATGGTATTTATCTTGGAGTTTTTCGTAATGGAGAGGAAGCCGTTTCCCGTTTTTACAAATTGACAAACCTCAATGCCTTTTATGCTAAAGCTGATGCGGATATGTTCCGGTTTTTTCCGGGCAAAAAGGAAATGGGTGGCTCTGTTGGCTATCCTTTAGATATGCATCCGACCATTAAAGGGAAAGGGAATGAGATGATTATACTGGCCGAAGCATATTATCCAGAATACAGAACAGAATGGTATTATGATGCCTATGGTATGGCACATACACGGCATGTTTTTGATGGATATCGTTATACCCATGCGTTAGCCATTGCATTTAATTCCGACGCTCAGATTTTATGGGATGAGGGATTGAAAATTAGTAATATACGTTCTTATTATCGCAAGCGAAGGGTTGATGTTATTTCGGATGGAACGACTGCTGGTATTGCCTATAATCTCGATAATGAAATTCACTATCAACTGGTGGTTAATGGTGATGCTGATGGTGGAACCCGGACAGTCACTTTGCCGCTGCTTAGTTCTAATGATCTGCTTAAATCCAGTAATGAGGGTAGTATACACTATTGGTATGACGATTACCTTCTTGCTTCTGGATATCAAAAAATCGCTCATGCAGACCAGGGTAACCGGCAAATCTTTTATGTCTACAAAATCGGCTTTCAGTAACACAGGTTTTTGTATTTTTGATGATGACTATGAAGCTTTTTGGTAGGATTAAAATAAGCGTGCTTTTTGTGGCTCTTTTGTGGTTGTCAGCTTGTAATAATGCTAAGCGATTGCCCGAAGGCAAATACTTGCTAAACAAAAATGTTATTGAAACGGATAATTCCGAAGTGGATAAATCCGACCTGACTTCGCTGATAAAACAAAAGCCCAACAAAAAGTCTGTAGGCTTATTTCGTATTAAGCTTTCAGCTTATATGCTTGGCCAAAGAATAGATAATGACAGCAGCAAAATCAAGCGTTGGTTAATGACATCTGTTGGCGAAGAGCCTGTAATTTTGGATTCTTCCATGGCTATTAATACAGCCAGACAAATGGAATATCTGTTGAAAAACAAGGGTTATTTTGAAGCGGGAGTGGAAAAGAAAATCGATTACGAGGATAACCGAAAGGCGGTGGTTAAATATGCGGTGACTGCCAAAAAACCGTACCACATTCGTAAGGTGCATTATTTGTATGAGGACTCTACTATTGCCAATGATGTTAATGCTACACGCCAAAACTCTCTGATTCAGCCAGGTGAGACTTTTGATACTGATGTTTTCGACGATGAGCGTGAGCGCATTACTGAATATCTGCGGAATCATGGCTTCTATTATTTTAATAAAAACTACATTGAGTTTCAGGTTGACAGCAATATGAAAGGCCGTGAACTGGATGTGTATCTGCAGGTTAACTACCGCGTCTATAAAGCGCAAATGTATCAGGATAGTTTAGTGGCACTGCCTCACCGTAAATTCAAGGTTAGGAATGTCTATATTTATTCGGATTATGATGCGCTAAAAAAAGATGATATTCAGTACGATACATTAAAATATGAGAAGTCGGGGGCTGTCTATAATTTCTTGTATGATAAGACATTAGCTTACAATCCCGAAATCTTATCTCAGTATGTTTTTATTAAACCCGGCAAGTATTATAATATGCAGGATCAGAAGATGACGAATCGCCGTTTGGCCGACTTGCAACAGTTTAAATACATCAATATTGAATTTCTGGATGTTTATGGCGAAATGAAGCCCTGGTTCAGAGATACTATGCCGAAGGTCCTGGATTGTTATATTCGCCTGACCAGAGATGCAAAGCAGGCATTTACTTTTGAGTGGCTTGGTAAGAATACCTCCCGCGATTTAGGGACAGAGGTGAGCCTTGTCTATAGTAACAAAAATTTGTTTAGAGGTAGTGAAGTGCTTAATCTGAGCACTAATTTATCACTTGAAACACAGCAGATTATTGGCGACAAAAACGAACAGAATATTACGCGCTACTTACCTTTCAATACTCTTGAGTATGGTGTAAATGCAGCTCTTGACCTGCCCAAATTTCTGCTCCCGATTGATCAGACACGCTTTCCGGCCTATTTTAAGCCAAGAACAACCTTCTCCAGTGGCTATAATTATCGTGAGCGACCAGATTATTCCCGCCATCTGATTAATTTGTCTTTTGGCTTTCGCTTTGATGAAACGCCTACCAAACAACATCAGATTTTGCTGGCGGATATTAACTCCATTAAGCTTAATCCGGATTCTACCTTTATCAATAAACTCAATGAAATTGATAATAAGAAATTTTTGTCAGCTTATGAAGATCATCTGATTGTGGGAGGAAAGTATACTTATATTTTGAATACGCAGGGTGCCCGAAAAAAGGAACCGGATTACTGGTATCTCAGGACAACATTTGAGACTGCAGGATTCTTACTAAATTCGGCGGCTAAGTTATTTCAGGCCCCTGAAAATGAAGACGGCTATCGCGAACTTTTTAAAATCCGTTATGCACAATATTTACGTTCGGAAGTAGACTACCGTTATTTTTACCGTTTTAATGCACAAAACAGGCTTGCCACACGTATTGCTGTCGGCGTTGGAGTTCCCTACGGCAATTTGAATGTTTTGCCTTTCGAAAGAAGTTTTTTTGTGGGAGGGGCTAATGGAATTCGTGCCTGGCAACTTCGTTCTTTGGGGCCTGGAGGGTTCAGTGGCGAAATTAGCGATTTTGATAAAATTGGAGATATTAGTCTCGAAACTTCCGTGGAATATCGTTTCCCCCTCTATGCTTTAGTGGAGGGAGCCTTTTTTCTGGATGCCGGAAATGTTTGGCTGAAAGATAAAAATGACAAATTCCCTTTAGGGCACTTTACGCTCGATCGTTTTTATAATCAAATTGCTATAGGTAGCGGATTGGGCTTAAGGCTCGATTTCTCTTTCTTTGTGATTCGGCTTGATGCCGGGATAAAAATTGTCGACCCATCCAGACTGCGCGGCGACCGCTGGGTGCTGGATGAGTATAAAATCAAAAACACGAATATTAATTTCGGAATCGGATACCCATTCTAAAAGGAGGCCTTTGTGAATAGTGAATCATTTAATGAATATTTCCTGAAGTCATATCCATATGAGCCAACCAGTGACCAGATTAGAGCAATTTATGTCTTGTCGCGGTTTATTTTTACCCCCAAAGAAAAGCCATTGTTTGTGTTGAAAGGTTATGCAGGTACCGGGAAAACCAGTATTGTCAGTACCTTAGTGAACCTTTTGCCTCGCATAGGACAGAAGGCAGTTTTGTTAGCCCCTACCGGAAGAGCGGCTAAAGTATTGAGTAATTATTCAGGACAAAAAGCCCATACCATACACAGGCGAATATATTTTACCCGCCCTGATAGCGATGGGGCTATGCATATATCACTGCAGGCGAATAAATTCCGTAATGCTATCTTCGTGGTGGATGAAGCCTCAATGATTCATGATGCCGGCACTAAAGATGGTTTATATAACCGCAGCCTTTTGGAGGACCTGATCACGTATGTATATAACGATCAAAATTGTAAGCTTATTCTGATTGGCGATCACGCCCAGCTCCCTCCGGTGGGAAGTGATGAAAGCCCTGCACTCAATCTGGAATGGCTGAAAAAGTCTTTTCAGGTGACTGCCGGAATGAGTGAAATGAAAGAAGTAGTCCGCCAGGCAAAAGAATCTGGCGTGCTTATGAATGCAACTGCCCTTCGACGAAAGCTGGAACTGAATCATCCGGCTCTTCCCTATTTTAAAGTGTCTGATTTCTCTGATATTGTCCAACTGCCCGGCTTCGAATTGCAGGAATGGCTGGAGACAGCTTTTAACTCTTCTGATATGGATGGGCAGGCTGTGATGATTACCCGGTCGAACAAAAGAGCCAACCGCTTTAATCAGGAAATCCGCAATCGTATCTTATACCGCGAGAATAAACTGGATGCCGGTGATCATTTGATGGTCGTTAAAAATAACTATTTCTGGCTGGATGAAGAAAAGGAAGGTAATTTTATTGCCAATGGCGATATGATTGAAGTGCTGAGCATCAATGGATATGATAAAGCACATGACTTTAACTTTGTCAATGCCACAATCAAAATGCTTGACTATCCCGAAATGCAGGCTTTTGATGTTATGATCCTGCTTGATACCCTTGATTCCGAAAGCCCTGCATTGACAAAAGAGCAGCAGGATAAACTCTACAGTGGCTTTATGGAAGACCTGGCTTTTTTGGATACGAAAAAAAAGAAATTGCAGACACTTCGCAAAAATCCCTTGTTTAATGCTTTGCAGGTGAAGTTTGGATATGCACTCACCTGTCATAAAACCCAGGGAGGACAGTGGAAGTATGTTTTTGTCGATCAGGGGTATATAACGGAAAGATCTTTGGATAATGCTTATCTTCGGTGGCTCTATACTGCTGTTACTCGTGCAACCGAAAAATTATTCCTGGTAAATTTTAATGATGATTTTTTTGAACAAACAGACTGACAAATGACCTGGATGTTGTTAGCGTGCCTGAGTTTTTCTTTATCATTGCAAATCAAAAAGCGGAGAATATGATTGTTTTTGTTCATATTGAAAAAACAGCCGGAACTACCCTTAAATTTATCTTAAGGAATAGCTTTGGATGGAAACATTGTGATACTGGTCGAGCCAAAACAAAGCTTTTTACACAAGCTGACCTCGCTTTTGCCAAAAGAATATCAGGAAATATAAAAGCAATTTCAGGTCATAATCTTATCGAGCCTACAAAGCATTTAACAGATGCTGATTTGCATTTTATGACATTTTTGCGTGATCCTGTATCTCGCTCTGCTTCTTATTATCAAGACTATTGTTTGCGGGGAAATAATGATATTACTTTTCAGGATTGGATGATGGATGAATCCAGACATAATGTTCAGGTTAAACGAATTGCCGGTACTGTTGATCTTGGAAAAGCAAAAGCCTTACTCAAGCAAAACTACTTCTTTGTTGGGCTAACGGAGCAATTTGATTTGTCTCTGAAATTACTTCAGCTGCTATCACCTGCTTCTTTAAATCTGAAATATAAACGAAAAGTAGTTGCACAAAACAATATCATTAAGAATCAATTGCTGCAGGATCCCACCAGCTTAGCAGTGCTTAAAGAAACAAATGAGCTTGATATTCAATTGTATCATTTTGTAGAACAGGAGCTTTTCCCTTCCATGATTCAACAATATCAGGGAGAAATTGATGCGGTTCGTTTGCCAGAAGATCATTACAACCATCACAGAACGATTAATTATCAATCCAGTATATTTTGGAATAAGTTTATCTACCGTACTTTGGTAAAACTTAAAAGTAAGTAAAAGGCCAATTTTTTATAAAGCAAGAATGGTCAGGTAAATTTTATACTTTTTCCACTTTGCAGGCAGACACTTTAAATGGAGCAATTTTGGAATAGGGATCCATTTCTGCACGTGTCAGGTTATTGACCAGTGATTCTGAAAAATGCCATGGCATATACAGTTCTCCGGTATTCACTTCAGTGCTGATTTTAATCTGTGTTTTCAACTCTCCCCTCCGGCTACTCACCTTAACTCGATCACCTTCTGAAAGCTGGTGTTTTTCTGCATCCAGGGGATTGATCAATAAGAATGATTCATTGCCATATGCATTAAGGCTTTCACTTTTGCGCGACATTGTGGCCGAATGGTATTGAAAAAGAAGTCTTCCTGTATTGAGGATAAAGGGATATTGCTTATCCGCTCTTTCGCTTGGTCCAATATGTTCAACAGGGAATAGGATACCTTTTCCACTTTTTGTGTTGAATTTGTCCAGGAAAAGAGTAGGTGTTCCGGGATGATTACTTTCGGGACAAGGCCATTGCAGTTCCTGTTTTTCCAATCGGTTGTAATTAACGCCACGTAGTATGGGCGCAATGCGTGTCAGCTCGTCAAACACTTCAGTAGCTGTATTCATTTCACCAACAGGCCGGCCCATAGCTTTAGCAATGCTTTGGATAATTTTCCAGTCTTCGCGGGCTTCTCCCGGTGATTCTATGGCTTTTCTGACACGTTGTATCCTTCTGTCGGAGCTGACAAAAGTACCGTCGGTTTCAGCAAAGGATGCTGCCGGGAGGATAACGTCGGCATAGGGGGTTGTTTCTGTGTGAAAAATGTCCTGGACGACAAGGAAATCCAGATTTTTCAGTGCCTTGGCTGTGTGGTGTAAATCGGGATCGGTGACCATAGGGTTTTCGCCCATGATGAATACCCCCTTTATCGTGCCCTGATGTGCTGCATTCATGATTTCGAGCGAGGTAAGTCCCGGGTTCGGGTTCAGCTCTTCTACCGGAATTTGCCATTCTGCTGCCACCATTTTGCGATTTTCCTCAGTCTCCACAGAGAGATATCCGGGATAGGCTGTTGGAGACACGCCTACATCGGAGGTGCCTTGCACATTGTTTTGCCCGCGTGGAGGCGAAATGCCGCAATATTTTCTGCCAACCTGCCCTGTTATCAGCATCATATTTATCAATGAGAAGACATTATGTGTTCCCGTAGTTTGCTGGCTCATGCCCATTCCTGTGATAATGATGGCCGTGGCTGCTTTACTATATATCCGGGCCGCTTTGATTATTTTTTCTGATGCTACGCCTGTTAGCGCTTCTGTTTTTTCCGGACTGTAATCCATCACGAGCCTCTTCAGCGCTTCAAAAGCCTCTATCCCGCCTTCTACGCGCTGGCGAATAAAGGCAGTGTTATGGTTGTTGTCTAGAATTATTTGTCGCATGATGCCGTTAAGCAAAGCCACATCACTGCCCAAAGCTGGCTGTAGCCATAATGTGGCATAGTTAACCAAAGGAGTCCATTTGGGGTCAACAACAATGATATCATGGCCTTTGCGGGCTCCTGCTTTTACATAAGTAGCCGTTATGGGATGCGTGTCGATAATATTGTTTCCTGTTACAAAGAGACAGTCTGCCTGCTCAAACTCCTCTATGGAGTTGCTCCCCGCTCCATTCCCAACAGCTTTGAGCATAGCTGTTACTGTCGAAGCATGGCATAACCTGGCACAATTATCCATATTGTTATTGCCTAATGCAATGCGTACGAACTTCTGAAATATATAGTTATCCTCGTTTGTGCACTTGGAAGAGGCAAAGCCCGCCAGCGACTCTCTGCCATGAGTGTCTCGTATGCTGTTAAAACGTTTTGCAATTAATGCAATGGCTTCATCCCATTCTGCTTCTATGAATTTGCCATTTTCTTTAATCAGCGGTTTGGTTAAACGTTCTTTACTGGAGACAAAATCGTAGCCAAAACGTCCTTTTATACAAAGCCGTCCATCATTTGGCATTACTCCTTCCACACCATTTACCCTTAAAATCCGATTGTCTTTAATCAACAATTCTATCTGGCAGCCTACTCCGCAATAGGGACATGTTGTCCGAACCTTTTTATCTATGGTGTCAAGGTGAATTTCGTTGCGGTGGGGCTTTTCCACCAGGGCCCCGGTAGGACATAGCTGTACGCATTCACCACAACCGTCACATTCTGAGTCGCCCCAATGGTCAAAGCCAGCTACGATATGCGATTCTATTCCGCGCTGAGCTAATGATAGTATGTTTTTGCCCTGCAACTCATCGCATGCTTTGATGCAGCGAAAGCACTTGATGCATTTGGATGCATCATAGGTTAGAACAGGAGAGGAAGCATCAAGGCGAAACGATAGCTGCTGGGTTAAATCCGGATAGTGGCGGTTTTTTGGGTTTTCCAGATCATAGGTTTTAACCAATGACTTAAGTTCATCTTCATAAGTCCCGTCATCATCTTCATTATGCTCGGCTAATAATGCATCCAGAATATTTGTCCGTGCTTCTTTTAATTCATCATCAAAAGCCGTAACCTGCATATCTGCCTGCGTATTTACACCACAAGAGGCCTGCATTCCGCTTATGCCCTCAATTTTCACCAGACACAAACGGCAGGCTCCGGTTGGGGATAGCTTTTTGTGATAACATAAGCCTGGAATATTGAATCCATGATCCCGGGCTACTTGTAATAGATTCTGTCCCGCCAGCGTTTCAACTTTTTGGCCATCAATGGTAATATGGATTTTTTCTGACATGCTTTTTAGTTTCTCTATATTTCATTTTTAAAATAATTGGCAGCGCTTTTTAGCGCCATAAGCGGTGATTGTCCAAGGAAGCATAGTGAAGTTTTGGCCATAAAGTCTGCCTGCTTCAGCATGTGTTCCACGATTGTGTCATGTGAATCTGGTTTTTGTTCCAGTTCATGATGTAAATTCATCAGTACACTTGTACCTACCCGGCATGGGACACATTTGCCACAGGATTCATGCTTAAAAAAAGCCAGTATTGAGGCTATGATTTCATGAATATTTTGTTGTTCGTTAAAAATCATCACAGCTCCTGATCCCAAAGTGGCGCCTTTAGCTTTTAAGTTATCAAAATCCATAGGCTCATCCAGCATAGAACTGTCAACAAAGGTGCCGGCAGCTCCTCCCAATAATGCAGTTTTGAAAGGTGTTCCGTCTTTCATTCCTCCGGCAATCTCAATGAGCTGTCGTAGTGTTACGCCCATTTCAAGTTCGAAATAGCCGGGGTTTTTCACGTCGCCGCTAAGTGTGTATATTTTTGTCCCCGAGGAGTTGTCAGTTCCCAATTGATGATACCATTCTGCTCCTTTATTGATAATGGCAGGCAGATGGGAGAGGGTTTCTACGTTATTGATCAGAGTGGGGCGTTGAAACAATCCTTTCTCAGCCGGGAATGGTGGTTTGATGCGTGGATGCCCTCGTTTTCCTTCCAGCGATTCGAGTAAAGTAAGTTCTTCTCCGCAGAGATATGATCCGGCACCTAAGCTAATCTCGATGTCAAAGCTAAGGGGAGAGCCCAGGATATTTTCTCCAAGAAAGCCATTTTGCCGGGCTGCATCAATGGCTTTTTGCAGCATCTTGTGGGCCGTAGAATACTCGGCACGGAGATAAATATATCCTTTGCTTGCGCCGATCTCCCATGCGGCAATAATCATACCTTCGATAACGATGTGCGGATTCCGCTCCATGATTGGTCGATCCTTAAAAGTGCCGGGCTCACCTTCGTCTGCATTGCAAACAACATAGCGCTGATCGCAGGTCCTGCAGGATTCATACGTAAACTTTTTCTTCATGCCTGTAGGGAATCCTGCGCCACCGCGACCGCGAAGGCCGGAGCTTTGCATCTTATCGATAACTTCTGAGGGGGTCATCATAAATAGCTTTTCCAAACTCTTATAACCTCCATATGCGATATAATCTTCAATCGAATCGGGACGAATCTTGTCAACATGTTCCAGGGATATCAGCGTTTCTTGTAGCATTGGCCTTATTATTTATAGTGGTTCAGAATGTCATGAAGCTTACCGGAATCAAGGTTTCCATAAAAATCTTTGTCTATCTGTATGCCAGGGGAATGTGCGCATTGCCCTAAGCATTCTGTATATTCCAGCGTAAATTGTCCGTCTGCTGAAGTCTCTCCGATATTTTTAACCCCCAGTTGCTTCTTTAAAGCATCTGCAATAGAGAAAGCACCGCTAACATGGCAGACAGGTGATTTGCAAATTCTGATAATGTGTCTGCCCCGTGGTCTGGTGCTTAGCATGGAATAATAGGTTACTACACCATAAATGGAAGCTTTTGTTGTGTTGAAGTGCTCTGCAACAGCTTCCATATCTTTGTCAGATAAATAATGATACTCATTGGCATCCTGAATCTCGTGTAAGATATTGAGCATTTGTTGCCGGTGGTGGGGGAATCTGCTTAGAATTTCTTTCGCCTTGCTCATTTTGTCTGGTTTTGAAGGGATAAATATAATCAAGAAAAAGCAAGAAGTCCAGAAAAATATTTTTAGACTAAGTTTAAATAGCGTCTTGAATCCTTGTATATAAATTCATTCTACCCTTGCGCATAAAGCCAAATACGAATTGCCCAAGCTCTTCAGCTCGCTCTACTGCCAAATCTGTTACTGCACTTTGGGAACATATATAGCAGATGGATGTCTTTTCTAACAAATTGATGACTGATTGGCTTATTCGACATGACATGAGTAAGGCATAATTATGTAGCTCCAATTGTTGCAACATACTTGCTCCAATAATCTTCAGGATGGCATTATGTCGTGAAATATCCTCAAAATGAAGCAGGATATCCTGTCCATCAAATAAGACTGCACTATGTGTTCCTCCTGTTGTATGAAAAGTGTTGCTTATGGTATTCATTTTTTCCATGCCTGTTGATAAAGCATCCGGAGAAAATTTTTTTTTGGTGACTTTTTTGTTAGACAAAGAACAGGGGGGGGCTTCTACATGGATCGCTCCCGGCCTTATGTCTAATTCGTATATGTTTTCTGCTTTCTGTATTTTGTGATGAGTATACAAATAGCCAAGAGCTAACTCCTTAAGGTTTTTTGGAGAACTTAAGAATTGAACGACTTTGTGTCCATTTAAAAATAAATTATGTTCTTTTTCTTCAGCCAGGTCATCTGTGATTTCCAATCTTTCATACTGGCTGATTCTGAGAATTTTCTTTCTGGTTTGCATCTGTTTAGAATTTTGATTTTGATGGTCCCCGTCGTTTATACAGCGGAGTTCGCCATGACTCATCATCTATCAGGCATACGGTTTTTAAACACATTATAATCATGCAAGTGTGTGTTACAATTTGTTGTCATGATTCGGTTCAGTATCCAATATGTTCATAATATATTCATAGTCCTGTGGTGTATTCATATTTATAAAAGCTTGTTGATAAAGTGGAATATCAGGGATGTTTAAATAATGTGTTTGCAGCGTTTTAATGAATTCCTGTAGCGGGCATTTTTCGTGATCCATCAAATATTTCTCTGCTTTTGGCAATGTCCGCTTATGATAAAAAGCACTAACGGTATGCAGGTGCTTATTGTTAACCGGAATCAAAGCATCCTGCTGCTCATTTAAATGATGGTATAGATACTCAACGGTTGGTTTATTCATTAGTGGAAGGTCGGATGGCATAATCAGCACTTGAGGATAAGTGGCATGATAAAGAGCAGAATGAATTCCTGACAGGGGTCCTTTTGATATAAAATTATCTGAAAATACATTTAAATGATATCGTTTCTTAAAGAGGTCAATTTCAGAAGGATCATTGGCAATTATGATAACTTCTTTAGCATCAGAAGCAGCGATTATCCGCTGAAACACTTTTTGGTTTCCGACAGTGGTAAGTGCTTTGGAAACGCCTTTGAAACGTTGGTTTTTGCCACCCGACAATATTGCTAGTGTATAGGCTTTTTGCATAAAAAAGGCTAAAATAAAAAATTATTGGGAAATCAAAACAACAGCTTCGGCTTTCATCCCATGTTCCTGTCCGACAAATCCAATTTCCTCGCCGGTTTTAGCTTTTATATTAACTTGTTGTTCAGATACATTAAGGGCTTTGCAGAGGTTCTTTTTCATAGCCGGGATAAAAGGAGACAGGCGGGGATTTTGTGCGTGTATGACGCAATCCAGATTGGAAATTTGGAATTTCTTTATTTTAAGCAAACGAATTGTATGCTGGAGTAGCATCATACTATCAGCGTTTTTCCATTGGGGGTCATGATCCGGAAAATGATAGCCGATATCTCGTTCAGCCATAGCACCCAAAAGAGCATCGATAATGGCATGGATCAAAATATCCCCGTCAGAATGGGCAACAAAACCTTTTGAGTAGGTAATCCGCACTCCTCCAATAATCAGTGGTAAATTAGCTTTTAGTCTGTGTGTGTCAGTTCCAAATCCGATGCGAAAACCAGCTGACATTATCCATTGGAATTTTGTTGATTCTGGAATGCCTCAAAGTCAAACATCAAAGTAAACCTTAACGTGTTTTCCATTGGGTTTCTTTGTTCAACAGGAATCAGGTAAGAAAAATCGATTCCAAAGACATTATACTTAAAGCCGACGCCGAGGGTGAAATATTTTCGGTTTCCTTTTGTTTCATGTTCATAGAAATAGCCTCCACGCAGGGCAAATTGGTCATCATACCAGTATTCAATACCGGCTCCTGCCGTGATTTCGTGCAACTCTTCTTTAAATCCACGTGGCGCATCGGTAAAAGAGCCCAGCATTCCTCCAACAACAGAACGGTTTGGATCTTGCCCCATTGTAATAAAAGGCCTTCCGGTAGAATCGATATCGTAGAAAGGGGGTGTCGGGACTAAAAGCTTGTTGAAATCTGCCATGATGGATATTTTATTGTAAGGATCAAGCTGTGTTGTTAAGGCTGCTCCAATGCGCATGTTTATTGGAATGAAATCACGTTCCAGGGTTTCAGAGTAGGAAATTTTTGCCCCTATATTGGAGATATTAGCACCAAAGCCCAGCATTGCATCCCGTTCTCCCAGGTCAATTTCGCTTTGATGATAAACAGAAACATCTGTAGCTACGGACTGTCCTACCTGCGTTTCGGCCCCATTATAATAGGTGCCGCCACCGGTGAGGTTTGAGTTGATATAGCGTAAGGTAACAGCACCAGACCAGTTATCAGAAAATAGTCTTGAATAGGCAGCGTCAAGGGCAAACTCATTGGGTTTAAATTGTCCTATATCTTGCCCGATATTATTTGTAAATGTGATTTGTCCAAGCGAAAAATAGCGTAAGGACATTGAAATAGTTTGCATTTTGTCAATCTTGTAGTAACCTGCCAGATAGGCCAGGTTGATATCGTTTACCAATTCTTGCAGCCAGGGACTGTAGGAAACAGATACTCCCAACTGATCGTCGATAAAAGCATATTTTGCCGGATTCCAGTGTTGTGAGTTGGCATCCGGTGTCGAGGCTACACCTGCATCTCCCATGGCTCCAGCTCTGGAGTCAGGAGCAATCATTAAAAAAGGCACAGCTGTGGTAATGGTGTTGATTTCATCTTCCTGACCTAACAGTTGACCATAGGTTTGAGCCTGCATTGCTGCCAGCCCTCCTATAAAAAACGATAACAGTATTAAAAGTGATCTTTTCATTAAATTTTGTTTTTCCTGAATAATTCGCAAAAATAACGAATTATGTTAAAAATTATTACTAATTCATAATAACTATTTTCCCGGCTTTTTGTTTACTGATGCCATTGTCGGTTTTTAGCCTGGCACGGTAAATAAAAAGTCCGCTTTTTACCGGGTTGCCCGATTGTGTTCGCCCGTCCCATTTTAAATCACTGGCCGAATAACCTTCGGGCGAAATTGTGGTTTGCAGTGTTTGCATTAACCGGCCATCCAAACTGTAAATGTCAACAATGAATTCCATATTTTTGCGGGCCTGATTGTGATCAAAGCTAAACCATACACTTCCGTTTGAAGGATTGGGGTATGCGGTTAAATTTTCCAGTGAGACTATATCTGACTTTGTGACAACAAAATCGATACTTGCGGTGCTTGAATTATTGAAAACGTCCCATACTTTCACTGTTAGTGTGTGTTTTCCTTCTTCCAGCTCGTGGTATGGATAGCGTACTGTCCCTTGCTTATAATTATCCAAATCCGCTTCATAGTAGTCATTTAAGACAAGTTGATTGTCGGTGTTCTCATCCAGTATGGCTACAATATCGTGTCCAATGCCATTGCCTACCGTGTTAATGCCGTTTTCATCAAAAATCCGGGCAAGTAAAACAGGGTTTTCGTCAGTGAGGTCTCCGGATTCAAACGAAAAGTCGTTCATGTATAATGAAATCTCGGGGCCGGAGTTATCTGCCGACGCACTGTCCGATGTGCCTCCAATATAAAAATTGTCATAATAACCATTAGCATCTGTGATTCCATTTTCAGCATAATAGAAGATTTTGCCTTTGCCAAGGTTGTAATCAATATCTTTGGGGACAACAAAGCTAAAGCTAAACTGTCCGTTAGTTACACTGGCTTTTCCTTTATACAGGAGCTTATCACGCACTGTGAATTGTTTGACATTGCTATTGGCATCTTGCCCCAGTGTAGAATATGTGCTTTTTTTATCATAGATAGAAGGATAAATTATTCCGTTGAAGGAAGTATCAATATCACCGGATGGGGTGGCTATAAATCCTTCTATGGTTGCTTTGGAAAGTGCTTGCAGTGTGTCTTTGTAGCTGGTATCCTGATTGTTGATTTTTGTTGTGATCACTTGTTTTTCGGGAAAAGCCATTTGTAAGGCGGGGTCTCCAAGTAATACGAAGTTACGAACCCTGGAGTTTGAATTCGCCCCTAGCTTAGACTGTTGCATCAGGGTACCCATTCTTTGGTATTCGCCGTTGTTTTTATTAAACAGATTGTTGTAAAAGCTCACATTCAATGAGTAATTGTTTCCCGACCATGCCAGGCGTGTGGTTGTAAACAGGGAAACGGCTCCGCCTTCAGGATTTAAAAAGACATATTCGCCTGCCGAAACTCTTTCGGGGTCATCAAAACGGGAAAACTCGCATGTGGCAGTCATAAAAACTGGCAGGTTGTATTTGTTGTTCCAGCTGTTGATATCACGAATTCTTACTATTTCTTCATCAGCCAGCCCTGCAACTCCGCCGTGCCCTATGTAATTAATGATTAAAGCACCTTTCTCCATTCGTTCGTTAATGGCTTTGTTTACTTCGGGGTATCGTTGTCCTCCAGGGGTATTTATTTGTTGATAGGCGTCCAGGAAGATTTTTTCAATTAAAAACGAGGGCTGTCCATTGTTGATAATTTCAGCTATGTTATCAGCTTGAGTAATATAGGCATTGCCGTCTTCATCGTCGGCGATGAACGAAATCGTGTTGCGCCAGTTGCCTAAGGTTTTTCTCAAATTCGGGTCTTTTTGGAGGTCGGCCTGCATTTCCAGGGTGTCCAGATTCATGTAGCGCCGGATTTTTGCTACAGCAATTCTGGCCTGCTCTGCATTACCTACAGGAATACGCCCAATTCCAATGTCCAGCCCGCCCTGGGCATTTACTCCCTCGCCCGGGTCTAAAACACCATAGAAATCATCACTGACATAGGAGTCGGAAGGGGAAAGGGATGTTTTTGACTGGAATGTTAAAATGGTTGCCTGATTGATATTATTCCTGTTCTTGGGGTCATAATTTCCATCGCCCATAAGTAAAAGGTATTTCGGCAACTCTTCAGTATTGGATGCACGGTCATAAAACATACGGACAAAATTTCGGATGGCAGCAATGTCTTGTTGTCCCGAAGAAAATTCATTATAAATATACGCAGGTTCTGTGATATGGACCGTCATTTGATCGTGATCACGGTGGATATCAGCTATTTCATTGGCTTGTTCCGCCAAGTCGGGGTGAGTAACAATAAGCATGTCGGCATGAGGGAGTCCATGCAGGTTTTGATTTTTTACACTTCCTTTATGTGTGGGCTTGTAAAAGGAGTTATTAAAGGCAACATATTCTTTTAGTGAATCTGCAGCAGCTTTAAATGACATGTTAGAGCCGCTAAGCTGTGTCGCCATTTGCTGTGGATTTTGGGCATCTGTAACATCCCATATTTGCAGACTGGAAGAGGCATTTGTCAGGGAATACTCTACAATGTTTCCTGGGCCTATGACAGCAATATCACGGAAGTCGAGCTGAGATCCATTGATAAAGCTTAGGTTTTCGCGGGCATTCACTTCGATAAAATCCGTCCAGCCCATGGCTGAATTCGCAGGCTTTTGGTAGGAGACATTAACATCGATGTTGCTGCTGTTGATGTCCAAAGAAAATGTATCTATCGATTGTTTGGCATAGGCCTTTCTGTAGTCACCATCAATAGCTGCAATGCTGATATATTGATTTTGGCCGTTGATATTTAAACTGAACTGAGAGTTGGAAGTGTGTCTTGCTGCCAGCGATGTACGGAATTTTACATTATGCGATGGATTCAACTCTGGGAATGTAAATGAATAAGTGTATTGAGTGGTCATATCAAAATGATCACCAAAATAGGTGCGACCCGACTGAATCAGGCTGATAGAGTCGACTTCATAGTTTTTAAAATTGTTATAAGTAGAAGAAAACTGGTTGGCAGCAGCAGAAGGCGAAGCTGCTGTTTGTATTCTTTTTCCGGTGTTTTGGTCCCATGTCAGAAAATAATAGGCCTCGTCATCATACTCATGGATGGCGTATGTGAAGCGATTGTTCAGGCTGTCATAACTCCACTGGTGAGGTCCTTCTCCATAAAACAGGATGTAATCGCCCGGGTCAAAACTGTGGTCATCCTGCCCATGAACATAAATGGCATTTTCCAGTAAGTCGTCAGGGTGAGGATCAGCATTGTCGTAGGGTAGTTGTTGCCCACCGTTCCCATATACCTGTAGCGTGGTAGGGTCCAGTGACTCTACGGGTAATCCGTAGGAGGAGAGATCGTTGTAGGATATCTTGTAAATGCCGGAACGTTTGATTTGTAATTTATGCCAGTCTCCTTCAGCCAAAACGGATTTGCTGGCATACTGATGCTGCTTTCCCTGTTTGGCGTTAGCGGATGGCGTAATTGTATAATCGATGGAATAATCTATGCTGGTGATTAGATTTAGTTGTTGCTGACCAGAAGAAAGATGGAATGGGTAAATCTTAATTCGGGCATAGGCTTGTTTGCGCGCAATAAATTTTTCGGTTTCATAGTATATGGTGTCACTGATGTCAGCCGATTGAATGTTTGATGGCAAGGAATCTAAAAAAAACGATTTTGTATCATACGCCAAAATCGATAGCGAGGCTTCAAATTCGGATGAAGGTAAAGGGATAACTTCTTCATAGTATGGTAAAAAAGGCTGTTTTTCATCCATTGTTGCCTTATTGAAAAACAAAATGGAATCAGCGGTCCCGTTCTTCTTATCCACCACTGTTTGAATGGGTTCCCATTCAAATGAAAGTGTTAAACTGTTTTGAGCAAATAGATTAGTCAGTAAAATAGAATGAATAAAAATAATTGCCGAAATAAGAATGACATTGATTATATATGATTTTCTTCTTATCATTGTCAAAAGTTTATTTTTTTCAACTGACAATAATAACACATTCCGTCGTGTTTTTATTGTTAATGAATCAAAAATAATAATAAATAGGGGATAGTAAACCGGGGTTTGAAACTTTTTTTTGCAGACGGAGTATAAGAAAAAAGCGAATCAGAGCGGATTAAAATGATTAAATAAAATACCGGGGTTAAAATTTAAATATATTTTTGTATTTTTGAAGATTGAAAAATCATGGATAAATAACATGCTTAAGAAATTTACTTTCATTATCGCCATACTTATCCTTATCCTGTCAGGGAAAGAGTTACGTTCACAGGACCCGCATTTTTCGCAGTTCTATGCGAATCCATTGTATTTGAATCCTGCATTCGCCGGTAGCAATATCTGCCCTCGCTTAACGGTGAATTATCGCAACCAATGGCCTGCTATCACCGGTGCTTATGTTACGTACAATGCCGGATATGATCAATATTTTGACAAAATAGGTGGAGGATTAGGATTATTGGCCACAGCCGATCGCTCAGGAGAGGGCGTATTAAATTCAACACATTTTAGTTTTATGTATGCCTACCGCCTGGAAGTATCGAATAACTTCCATATCAATGCTGGATTGCAGGCAACCTATTTTCAAAAATCGGTAGACTGGAATAAGCTGACGTTTGGCGATCAGATTGACCCGAAATGGGGTTTTGTCAATCAAACAAATGAGCCCAGTGGAGCGTATGAATCCAGTGGCCCCGATTTTTCAGCCGGCTTGCTGGGTTATACCAATAATCTTTATGTGGGTTTCGCTGTTCATCATTTGACTGAACCGGATGAAGGATTTCGCAATTATAGTGAGCTGCCAATGAAATATACCGGGCATGCTGGTTTTCATATAAATCTATCCGGAGGGAGCTATCGTCATGCAAGTGATGATGATCCAACACTGTCGCCGAATTTAATGTATCAACAACAAGGGGATTTTCATCAGATTAATTATGGTATGTATTTTAATGCCAAACCTATCGTTGCAGGAATGTGGTTCCGGCAATTTTTCGAAGGCTCCGATGCCTTGGTTGTGCTTGCCGGATTTGAGTATAAAAAGTTTAAATTTGGATATAGTTATGATATAACCGTTTCGAAGCTAAGCGATGCCTCGGGCGGTGCGCATGAGGTTTCGATGGGCTTGGAATTCAATTGTCCCCCACAAAAGAAGAAGCTTCATAAAATAGAATGTCCTACTTTTTAGTTATAGTATTAGAAAAATAACTGCTGAATTATGAAATATACAAGATTTCTTAAAAGTCTGGCCATAATTGGAGGAGTGTTTTTGCTGGCATCATGTACCAACGAAACTTCTCCAACTACAGGATGGGAATACAATACAGAAGATAACGGAGGCTTTGAGAAGTATCCGTTTTTAGAACAACAAACAGGCCCAGGTTTGGTGCTTGTTGAAGGAGGTCGCTTTGTCATGGGGCGTACCGAACAAGACGTGATGTATGACTGGGATAATATTCCGCGTACCGTTACTGTGTCTTCTTTTTATATGGATCAGACAGAGGTGACAAACTTTGCTTATCTGGAGTATCTGTACTGGCTGAACCGCGTTTTTGGCGCTACATATCCTATGGTATATGAAAAAGCATTGCCGGATACCAATATCTGGCGTAAGAAACTCTCCGATCGGGAGAAATTTGTTAATTCTTATTTGCGCTATCCCGCCTATCGCGACTACCCGGTAGTTGGTGTCAACTGGTTACAGGCAAGTAACTATGCAGCATGGCGTACCGATCGCGTTAATGAGCAAATCCTTATCAATGAGGGACTGCTCGAAATGGTCCCTGATCAGTCTAATATGGATCATTTTAATACTGATGCATATCTGGCTGGACAATATGAATTAGGTGTGGTAAGAGAATATCTGACAAACCTGGACCCTCAAAGTTCAGGGAACCGATTGGCTAGAATGGAAGATGGTATTCTGTTGCCGGAATATCGACTGCCTACAGAAGCTGAATGGGAGTTTGCTGCTCTCGGACTTATTGGGAATACAATATACGAACGTGTGGTCGAACGACGGAAATATCCATGGAATGGTCATGTAACCCGAACCAATGCCAAAGAAAGCTATGGGGATTTTGTGGCGAACTTCCGCCGTGGCCGTGGTGATTATATGGGAACCGCAGGTGACCTGAACGACCGGGGTGGCATCACAACGCCAGTCTATGCATACTGGCCCAATGATTACGGCTTATATAATATGGCCGGTAATGTCAGTGAATGGGTGCGCGATGTTTATCGCCCACTATCGACACAGGATATGGACGACTTTAACCCCTACCGTGGAAATGAATATAAAGTGAAAGCGAAAAGCGGATTTGGCGGCTTGCGTCCCAAGCTTGGTTTTGTGGTCTGGGATTATGATAAGGTCGTGGATTATTTGCAGGAAGTTAGAAATGAATCCGCAGAAATAGAAGATATCAACCAACATGAAGAAATCCTTATTCAGTATCTTCAACAATATGCTATGACTGCTGATACGATGGCTAATATGGATCGGGATGAGGATGCTTCTATAAAGATGGAGGACGGACTGCTTGATTTTGAAGGAAAAGATATTCGTCAAAATACCGAGGAAGCCTCTAATGTTGAAGATATGATGGGTATTAGCATTGCTAATGATTACGATCCAACCCTGGTCAGTGATGAGATGGTTAGCCTTATTAAGGTGGGCGTAGCTCAGTATATAGTGGAGAAACCCGGTGATATTCAAACCCGTGCCGTAAAAATTCAGGAAAATCTGGATCGTAGAAATTATACCAAATCCGATAATATTAATTATCTGGATGGGAGCTATGCTACACGACCAGGGAATACCTGGAATGATAACGATAATCCTCATCAAAGCTATACCGGAGAGATGTACAATTATCCGGAAAATGGCGAGAAAGGGAGTTCACTGATTAATGATCGTACAAGGGTGTACAAAGGTGCTTCCTGGCAGGATGGTGCTTATTGGCTTAGCCCTGGTACACGTCGTTTCCTGATCGAAACTCAACGTGACGCTGATCTTGGTTTCCGTTGCGCAATGGATCGCCTTGGCAGCCCGGAAGGGAATTATTAACAGATGAGCACTGAAAAAATATTGAGACACCCTGCTTTTTAGCCGGGTGTTTTTTTTATTTTTATGCAAAGTTTTGTTTATGGGAATATCCAGATTGTATCAGATTTTTCTGTCATCTACAGGAGTGTGTACGGATACACGTAGGATTACTGACGGGAGTTTTTTTATAGCCCTAAAAGGGGAGCACTTTGATGGGAATAAGTTTGTGGAACAGGCTTTTAAGTCTGGTGCAGCCTATGCCCTGGTTGATGATGAAAATGCTGTAATCAATGCGCATTGTTTTTTGGTTGAGGACACCATGGCAAGCCTGCAGCAATTAGCCAATTATCACCGCAAGCGATTCTTTGTTCCACTAATTGCGCTAACAGGGTCTAACGGAAAAACAACGACAAAAGAACTGTTGGTTGCTATACTGAAAAGGAAATACAATGTCCTTTATACCCGGGGGAACTTAAATAATCATATAGGTGTTCCTCTTACTTTGCTCAATCTTAAAAGTGAGCATGATATCGCTGTGATAGAGATGGGTGCAAATCATCAGGGTGAAATCAAAGCATTATGTGAAATTGCAGAGCCGGACTACGGCTTGATTACGAATATTGGACTGGCACACCTGCAAGGGTTTGGAGGTATACAGGGGGTGATTAATGGAAAGACTGAGCTCTACCGGTTTATCAAAGATTCAGGCCGGCTGCTGTTTGTGAATGAAAGAGATGAGTTACTTAAGAAACATAGCCAGGGAATTCCACGCATTTTATATGGGCCTGAAAAATATCAGCTTAAATTGTCCCGGAAATCGCCTTTGCTCTCGTTTGAATGGAAGCAGAAACACATACAAACACAAATGACAGGGGTATATAATGTAGATAATATCCAGGCTGCTGTAGGTATTGGACTCTATTTTCGTGTAGATGATGATGATATTATCGCAGCCCTGGAATCCTATTCACCTGACAATAGCCGGTCGCAAATCCTTCGCGCGGATAGCAATGTTATAATTTTGGATGCTTATAATGCAAACCCTACAAGTGTCAAGGTTGCTGTTGAAAACCTTAAAGCTTATCAGTCGGAACACGCATATAAAATGATTGCTTTGGGTGATATGTTGGAATTGGGAGAGGAAAGCCACATCTTGCATCAGGAAATTTATAACCTGGTAAAAGCGCAGCATTTTGATAAAACCATTTTTGTAGGACCGGAATTTAAAAATGTGGCAAGGCAGCCTGATGATCTCACTTTTGACAATTCGTCCCAGGCAGCTGATTTCCTGGTGTCAGATCCACCTCAAAACGCAGTAATGCTGATTAAAGGCTCACGTGGTATCCGCATGGAGGCCTTGCTTAAGGCAATTGCTCCCCAATATAAAGCGCATAGCTTATGAGTAAATCCTCTGGCCATATCCTGGGCTTGATGTCCGGAACTTCACTTGATGGGCTTGATATCGCATGTTGTCGTTTTATGGAGGAACCAAAAGGGCAGTGGCGCTTTGAGCTGCTGGTCCATGATACCGTTTCCTATGACCAGGATTGGCTGGCTAAATTATCCCATGCTCAGGATTTAAGTGCATTGGAATTGCTGAAATTAAATCAAAGCTATGGACTGTATCTTGGCCAACAGGTGAATGACTTCATCAATCGATTCTCTTTGGATGTGAAGCTGATAGGCTCTCACGGTCATACTGTATTTCACCAGCCGGAAGATCATTTTACGTTCCAGCTTGGCTCGGGACAGGCTTTGGCAAATGAAACGCAAATAACCACTGTGGCAGATTTCCGGACTGCTGATGTCATGATTGGAGGACAGGGGGCTCCTTTGGCTCCTTTGGCTGATGATTTATTGTTTGCCGATTGCCATTATCGTTTAAACCTGGGGGGATTTGCCAATGTCTCATTCCGTGATCAAAATGAACTGGTGGCTTTTGATATCTGTCCGGTGAATTTTGTGCTTAATGATGCGGCCAGACTTTTAAAAGTATCTTATGACAAGGATGGTCAGTATGCAAAGCAAGGAAGGGTGGATGAAAGGCTATTGGAGAAACTGAATAGTCTGGAATTTTATCAGAAAACAGCGCCAAAATCTTTGGGCAGGGAATGGGTGGAGACATGCTGGTTGCCACTGGTGCAATCATATAGATCAGATCCTTATACTTTGCTGGCTACTTATACAGAACATATTGCGCAACAAATATCCATGGTGCTGAATAAAAATAAGTTGTTGTCCAGTGTGATGATTACCGGAGGAGGTGCTCGCAACAAGTTTCTGATTCAAAAGCTACGAAAAAAAACGCATCATAAGGTTGTGATTCCTTCCCGGAAGATTGTTGATTATAAGGAAGCTGTGATTTTTGCTCTTTTGGCGTATCTCAGGCTGCAAGGGCAAGTGAATATTAAGGCATCAGTAACCGGAGCTGTCAGAGACTCTTCCTCCGGAGTAATTTTTAAGCCGGTTTAAATAATATTAAGGTTCTTGTTTGACTTTTGGACAAAAAAAAACGTGTGATGAACGATCACACGTTTACCTTAGATAAAATAATCACTTAAAATCTACATGGCCTGTTAGGGCGGTTATGCATACGGTTGCCTTTCATATTCGAACGTTTGTTTGACATTTTGTTATGCATGCCAATACGGCTTGAGCGAGCATCAAAATAAACCCTTTGGTCCTCAGTTAGCAGGCTGCGAATGTCGTTGCGATGGTTAAGGGAGCTTTTCAGCATTTTTGATTTTATGGCTGAAGCTTCATCTGCCAGAGCTTCGGCTTTGGCCATGTCGGTATTGTTCCCTGAAGTTAGTGTTCTGATTTGTGCCATTTTCTCGCGGTATACATTGCGATTTTCGGTTTGTGCTTTCAGATGTTTTGTGCGTAGTGCCTGAATCTTGTCTTGTTGGTCTTCGGTTAGGTCAGGGATGTTATTGCATGTCATATACATGCCGGGAGTGCGATCCTGGTTCATATTCATGTTTTTACCCTGATTGCGCTGTGCGTATCCGGTGGATAGTATTCCTACTAAAAACAGCGTTGTCAAAATTAAATTTAAGTTGCGTTTCATATTGAATCCTTTTTTAGTTGTTTGTTAATCTATTTTATTTATTTTCTTCCTTGTCCTCTTGACATTGGACGGTGTCTTGGGTGTTGTGAATGGTAATGTCCCTTGCTATGGCGTTGCGCTGCATTTCCCAAAAAGTGATTTATTTCTTGTTCTTGCTCGGGTGTAGCCAGTTGCTTGATTTCCATAAAGTGTTCTATAGTGAGCTTATTCATTTGTTTATGATAATTTCCTATTTGTGAAGCACATGTGTTCATAAATTCCTCATCAGGTTGATCTTTAGTGATTTCTTCTATCATGGTGCGCCGGCATACCTGTATCGAATCTCTGAGTGGCGCTATTTTCAAGCGGTGTTCCGAGGAAAGGGACTGTAGTGTTTCCTGTTGGGCCGTATTAAAATTAAATTTCTGACCCAAATAATGACCGGGATTTTGCCTGAAGTTTGCCCCTTGATTATTGTTATTTTGTGATCTGAATGTGTTGTTGGGAAATGAATTCCTCATCTGGTAGTTGTTGTAAACCAACCAACCAATAACACTTATATTTATAATCACTAAAATGATTACCATCCAGGTAAGGAGCTTTTTTTGTGTGTTTATATCCATAGTAACTATTCTTTCTTTTGATTTATATAGTATTCTTCTATATCATAAGTGTCCAAATCAGCAAAATAATAATTGAAGAACTCCTCGGTATTTCCCTCTGCATTGGTTGCAGTTTCTGCCATGGTGTTTTGCTGATAGTGTGTGAGTAGCAGAACGCTGGTAGTGCTAATAAGCATAAATGCTATAACAGCTGCAATTCGTCTGGTGTGTTGAATAAAATTAATTTGATATAGTGTGTTTTTTTTGCTTTGGATCTTTGACAATGTGGTGTCGGTAAAATTATCAGAAAGATCAGGAATATCCACTTGCTGATAAGTTGCTTTAATTTGATTAAGCAGGTTTTTACACGAGTTGCACTCCTGAATATGTTTTTCAAAAGCTATCGTATCTTTTGGGCTAAGTTCGCCGTCAAGGTAAAAGATAAATTGGTTATGTATTTCCTGACAATTCATAGTGTGTTGTTTCTGTTTATATGACACTGATAACGAAAAAAACTTGCGTTAGGAATTATAATAGTGGATTAATTTTTTCTGAAGGTTATGTTTAGCTCTGTGCATCAATGATTCTACTGAAGCCAGCGAGGTGTTCATTACTTCGGCGATTTTTTTGTATGCCATTCCATCGTATTTGTGTAAAATGAACGCTGTTTTTTGTTGTTCGGGTAAGGAGTCTATGGCCTGGTTTAGTATGGTTTTGCGTTCCTGGTTTTCCTGTATTCTTTGCGGGTCATAATTTTGATCGTCTTTAACTTCTATAGCGTGGCTAGCTTCCGGATTAAAAAAGCTGGCTGTTTCCTGCATGCTTTTCTGATTTTTTTTCTTTTTGACTTCATTAAGGGATTTGTTGATAGTAATTCGATAAAGCCATGTTGACAGTTTGGAGTGTCCTTTAAATTTATGGATTGATTGGAATAACTCAGTAAATACCTCCTGGCTTAAATCTTCGGCTTCAGCCTGATTATGAAAAAAGCCATAAGCTGTTCGATAAACCATTTCCTGATGATTTATGATCACTTGTCTGAAGGCTTTTTCATTGCCGTCTTTCAGTTGCTTGAGAAGAAAACGTTCATTTTCCATAGGATTATGATGATAAGACAACCAAATGCAGAATAACTTGTGCTGTTAGATTGTTTTTTCCAGACCAACCAGCCATCGGAACATAAAGTGTTGGCTATCACCGTATGGTTTTATATTTAAAAATAGCGGCATGTCAAATCTTAAAGTAAGTGGGTCTATTTTATCAAAGGTATACCATTGCAGGATATTCAGACTTATACCCAGGCCGGCGTCAATAAAAACGTTCTCAAACCCGGGGAGATGATATAGCGAGGCGTTATCCAGCAGTGCGGCATCAAAAAATGAGTAAAAATCTAAAAGAAAATAATTCCGAAGCCTGGCAGGTACTGGCTGGAACCATTTGATGGTACTGATTTCGCTATTCCAGGCTATACCGGTGTTGCCATAGTGAAAATACTCAGGGGCTCCGTCCTGGCGGTCCAAACTCAGAATAGCATTGGTGTATCCGCGGAGGTTTAGACCTCCCGGTAGGTGGAAGTGGTTTGGCTGACTGCCAAACGTAAGCCAGTTTTTTGGAATAATGCCAGTGCTGCGGCTGATGCGGTTTTGCATCATCTGCAGCCCATTGGCACCAGATAACAGAAGCTGCTCTTCGGCCATAGTATAGTCGCTGAGGTTATACTGTAGATAACCCCGGTTGCGGAGCGTTAGCGGGCCTATAGCAAAGCTTCGTTTTAGCTGAAGCTCGAGCCTGCTCTGATTGAAATTGTCCAGGCTGGTCGTTAAAAGGGCACGAATCTCTCCCTGGTGAATTTGATGAGTGTATTCTGTTTCAAGGAAAAAATGGTGTTGATCGGTGGCTTTTGTGCTCCAGAAAACCTCTGATGGATAGTATTCAAGAGTCTGCCGGCCATACATCCTGTATGAATTTATACTGACAGAAAAAATGTTCTTGTTGTTTTCACTGGTTTTGGTTAGCGAGAGTCGATTCGCATTCCAGTCGGCATCAAAAATACTATTGAATCCAATAAAGGTTTTTCCGGCAGGTTTGCCTATTCTGTTATTGTAGCTGAAATCCCACGATACCGGAAGCACCGGTGATGATTTACTGCCCATTAATGTGTTATGAAAAAAGGATAAATCAAATTGGTGCAACTCTTTCATATATGAGCCATCTATGTGAAATCCGTATTTCAGCCCGTCAATATTGTTCCACCAAAAATCCGGTCTGATGAATGTTTCGTAGCGATAGGGGTTTTCGGGTTGCTTTACCAGATAATCAAAATGAGTGTCTATATGGGTTTTCCAGGAATTATTTGCTCTGTTCATGTCCGATATCTGGTGATGTGGATCTATTTCTATGTTTTTGATGCGCGTTTTAGCGGGGATATCAAATGTATAGGTGGGGTGAATTTGGTCCCATCCAAACCATTTTTCCAATACACGGGCATTTGTTGATTTGACATAATTGCGGTTGGGGATATGAAAGTAGCTGGAGTCTCCATTAGTGAATACAACCAGCACATCGAGTGGCATTTCCATGCGCCCTTTCCTTTCCAGCGTAATCTGTGCATGTCCATCCTTGCTTTGACGAACTTTTTTCACTGCATAGTCAATTGTTTTAGTGGAGTTTAGCCATTGGTCAAAAAACCAGTTTAAATCTACTTTGGTGAAATTTATGATGGTATTTCTCATGTCTTCCAAATAGGGGTGGCGGAACTGCCAGGTTTTGTAGTAATGGGCCACCGCAGCTTCAAACAATGAATCGCCCAGAACATATTTTAAATTGTATAGCATCGAAGCGCCTTTGTAATATGTCTGCCGGTAGATGCGTCCATATGGTTCACTGCTGTTAAATTTGTCCGAATGCTGGTTTAAACGAGTTCCTTTATGATAGAATGCATCCTGATAATAGCTATGGAAAACAGTTTTGTATAAGAGATCATGCTGGTTGATTTTATTTTGCGGAAATTTTCGTTTGGGGTTGGAGGTAATGGGGCGGAACTCTTGTAGTTTTTGCAGGGCATGAGCGGTTAGAAACTGTGTAAAGCCTTCATCCAGCACCGCGCGGTATGTTTCGTTTGAGCCAACGGCGCCAAAAAACCAATTGTGCCCAATTTCATGTGAAAAGATATAAGCGTAATCAGGAGATAACCCGTTGTTCATTGTAAGCATGGGGTATTCCATCCCCGATCTTACATCTGCGACAATCATTTTTGGATAAGCATACATGCCAAAATCTGTGGAGAAAATCTCTATGATGTCAGCGGTAAGCTGAGCTGCATCCTGCCATTTGGCAGCATGAGGCTCCATGGCCAGCGCACGGCAGGTGACGCCCTGCCAGCTAACTTCCCCTATGCGAAACAAAGGGCTGGCAACAAAGGCAAAATCATGGACGTTGTTCGCCTTGAAGTGCCAGGTCTTTTGTTCTTTCCCGGGGGGTATTACCTCAGAGGGCTTGCTGTACAGCGGTTTATCCTTGAAGTTGGACAGGTCTAATTTTTCCCGTAACGCTTTGGGCATAGCCTCTTTCTTGTTTTGTAAAATGCCCGTAGCATCAACAATGTAATGTTCCGGAAAATTTAGCGTAACATCATATGATCCAAAATCACCATAAAACTCATGAACCATATGCTGATCTGCCGTCCATCCGAATTTTCTGTCAAAAACAGCTATTCTTGGATACCAGTGCCCACCATTGTAATGCTTGAAACCGTATGCCTTAAATACACGCATCCTTCTCCAGCCTGCAGTAATGTCAAAATATGTTTTGAAATCCATGCTTATGGTTAGATGCTGGCCGGGTAGCAATGGCTTATCTAGTTCTATTTTTAAAATAGTATTATCCGATTCAATTGCAACGGCTTGTCCGTTTACCTGAACATTGCTTACAGTCATTCCCTTTTTTTGATTCTCGTATTCTCCGAAGTGAATAGCATTCTTGTAATTCTTTTGTCTGTTATCCATGTATGAGCCTGGCTGAAAAGCATTTTGATACAGATGAAAGTATAGCTTGTCCAATGTATGCGGTGATTGATTATAGTAGATTAGCTTTTGTTTACCGCTGATAATATCTGTGTTGATGTCAAGCGTGGCATCGATTGTGTAATCCGTTTTTTGCTGCCAGTATGGTGTAGGCTCTTGAGCCATAACAGCAATACTGGTGATAAGGAAAAGGAATAGCAGCGTATTTTTTTGCATGATTGTTTTTTATGAATCCGATATGTCAATTCTGGTCTGTGGCAAAGGTAAGTGAAAAATAAAAAAAACTGCTAAGCGAGGCTTAGCAGTTTTCAATCAAAATTCAAACAAAAGAAGGGTATATATATTGCAGTTGCAACTTAGCCGACTGTTTTTTTGTTAATTCTGTAACAATGTTAATTTAATAACGAAGCAAAGATAATTGGGTTAGTTGGACTTTCCAAGAGGATTAACAAATCATTAGGAATAATTTTGGGCTTTTTGCTACAGGCTTTTTGCTTAGCTATTGCTTTTTTACCCTATACTGATTCAGGCTTGCATAACGGATGCTGGCATTGAGCTCAAATCCAACCAGCAGAATTAATGCGTTAAAATAGATAAACAGCATAATAACAATGAGGGTTCCGATAGAGCCATAAAGTGCATTATATTGTCCAAAATTGTTAATAAAGATTTTAAACAACAGCGTGGCAATTACGGAAAAAAAAGTGGCAAGTGTCGAGCCGGCAGAAATAATTCGAAATTTGAATTTTTTCGATGGGGCCATATAATACAGAAATGATATCAGGAAAAAAATCATGCCGATAGAAATAATCCATTTCCCTATTTCTATTGCTGTTAGTTCAAGCCCTTGCTTGATAATTTCTTTTTGAACAAGAAAATGTAATAGTTCGGTGCCAAATGTAAGTAGGGCTATGGCGATTATTAAAATTAAAGAGCTGATAAAAACCAGCAAAACGGCTGTTATCCGCCGTTTGATAAAGCTGCGTTTTTCGTTAATATGGATGGTGTTGTTAAAGGCATCAATAATTGTTGTAATTCCGTTGGTAGCAAAATACAGTGCCAGCAAAGCTCCAATGGATAAGAGCCCGCCGCGCTTGTGGTTGATGATATCTGTAATGGTTTCTTCTGTTGCTTTATATGCGATTGGTGGCATAAATTCCCGGATCATTTCCATCAATGTGTCGTGTATGCCATCGATGGGAATGTAGGGGATGATTGTAAAAAAGATTAATATTGAAGGTATTATGGCCAGCAGTGCCTTAAAGGCAATGGCTGATGCTCTGGTGTTCAGAGATCCTTTTGTTATTCCTTTTAAAAAAAATTTTATGACATTATATAAAGGGACATGGTCAAAACCCGGTATTAGAATGGTCTTAGACTTCTCCTCCAGGCGTTGAAACCATTGCTTATCAGCAATTTTCTTGCGGTATTTCTTACTGGGGTTTGGCATATTAGAAAGTGGCGTTGAGGCTCATGTCCAGACTTTTGATGTGGTGTGTGAGTGCTCCTACAGATATATAATCAACTCCACTTGCAGCATAATCCCGGATGCTTTCAAGGGTTATCCCTCCGGATGCTTCTGTTTCGTATTGCTTATCTATCATGCCAACAGCCTTTGTTAAATCTTCGGGGGAAAAGTTATCCAGCATAATGCGGTTTATATGGCCATGGTCCAAAACCTGCTGAAGTTCACTAAAATTTCGTACTTCAATTTCTATCGGTAATGACATGGCTTCTTTTTTCTGGTATAGGTGCGCAGCATCAATTGCTTTGGCAATACTACCGGCAAAGTCGATATGATTATCTTTTATCATCATCATATCATAGAGGCCCATCCTATGGTTATAACCACCACCATCGCGAACTGCTTGTTTTTCAAGTTGACGCATTAGCGGTGTTGTTTTGCGGGTATCCAAAATTTTAGCCGGAAAACCCTTTATCGCTTCAGCATATTCCTGTGTCTTGCTGGCTATTCCGCTCATTCTTTGCAGAAAGTTTAATGCCAGACGCTCTGCTTGCAAAATAGATGATGCTGACCCCTCAACAATAAGGATGGTGTCTCCTGGTGCAACAGACTCGCCATCATGCTTTTGTACTTCTATGGATAGGTCTGCATCCTGAAATTGAAATACTTTCCGGGCAATGATGACCCCTGATATAATTCCGGCTTCTTTTGCCATTAGTGTTGCCCGGCCTGATGCAGCTTTGGGAATAGTAGATAAGGAAGTGTGATCTCCACTTCCGTGATCTTCTTCAAATGCTTTTGCAATTAATGTGTCTATATCCATAATGCAAGTGATAAACAATTTACTGTTGTTCGATGGTTAAAATTTGGATTAATGACTTGCCCGAAACCTTCCGGCACACAAAATATACCCGGAATTCTTTCTTAGTATTTGATTCCAAGGTGCAAAGATAGAAGACAGAGCCGTCGGAAAATGATCCACTTCTGTTTATGTTAAAATCTTTTACCGGATAATGATCAAAAAATTTTTCAAGTATTAAAGAGGTTTGTTTGCGGGAAAAATTGCCCTCTCTTTCCGGCGTTTTTAATTTTACAGTTGAGTTTAGCTTGTTGCTTATTTTTGTCATGTTTTGACTGGCAAACATCTCTTCCAACTCTTTTTCTGATTCCTGTTGTGCATGTATGTCTGCAGTAAACCCCAGAATCAGAGCCAGTATAGCAATTCTTAATATTATTTTTGTTGATTTCATAATTATTATGACTATCCAAAAAATGAACCAGTATTGGCAAAAATAAGCATAATCATCCTTGTATCTGCAATCATCCAAAAATTGACCGTAAGAAACATTCTCTAAATAGTATTGTTAAACTTATCAGATGCATTAATTTCAGGTTATCTGCTGTGTTGCATATTTATTAAAGCAGATTGCTTTATCTGGGAATTTC
>JBNJHE010000012.1:0-36613 GCA_051748205.1 Bacteroidota bacterium
CCAGGTTTGCGTTTCAGGAGGATTATTTCCGATCTGGTAAGTAACCGGGAAAGACGTTAGGTTGTTAATTCCAAAGTTTCTAACTTCCACAGAAACCGTAACACCAGCACCTACAATCGTACTGTCACCGGGTGTAATAATTTGATTAATACCGGCATCGTAAGGAGAGCGTGGTATCTTAATCTCCACATCATCAATAGCCCAGCCGTCTCCTGTATTGGTAGATCCATCGCTGGTAAACACAAAGCGGAATTGTGTAATAGAAGCCATATCTGGGATATGAGCCGAGTCAATACAGATAGCTGAACGCACCCATCCACCACTATTACCGGAAAATCCGTCCGGACCTCCGACATTATCCGTATACCAATTAACAGCAGAAGGGTCATTGATTGCTCCCAGCATACTAAAGTTACCAGAAGTGTTCATATACTGTACATAGCCACCATCACCGCCCTGCTCAGTATCATAATAATGCCAGAAAATCAGAGAATCAACACCTGTCGTTGCAATAGCAAACTTAGGGGTATAAAGCATATCTGATTGACTATTGGCATAATTGGAATCCAGATCGATCATCCAGGCGGTTTGTCCTGAATGGGCTCCTGTAATGGTATTGCCCATTGGCTGCCCGAATTCCCACTGTGCGTAACTTAATGCTGAGGCTGAAGTATCCAGCCTAAAATAGTTATTTGTTTCAAAATCATCCACATAAGGCGGAGCTGTGACATACTCACGATAAACCTGCTTGCACAATCCATCATTGAAGCTGTTGGAATCATTTAGCAAGACCGATGTGACACAAAGGTTGACATTTCCATATGGCATAGACAGCGAAGGCATAGAAATAGTTGCCGTATCTGCCGGAGCTATAACATTATTGGCCGTATATGTATTATTTACTGAGCCATAAGTATAATGAATATCTAACCCATAAATGGTGTCCTGTCCATAATTTTTCACATCGACTTCAAACTGTTGATTGGCATTAATGACGAATTTTTCAGGCTTATTAATTGCGATAACACCGGCATCCTGGGGAATAAGTGGTGTAATGTGAACTAAATAATCCTCGGTTTCACCATAGCTATAAGTCCCACATGGATGAACATCAGCAGGGTTCGAAGTTTCTTGCAGTACAACCCGCATCAAAGTCTGACCAGGCAAAGCTGTTGATGGTAATGCCAGGGTACCTATAGCTATCTTGTTAGACGACGAATTGATTGTCTCTGTAAAGAAGGTTTCAGAAGTCTCATCTAAAACACCATCACGATTAACATCAATAAATACTTTTACAACGCTGGTATTAAAGTAGCCGGCATCCATCGAAACCGACATATTATGCGTCATTCCCGGATATATAATCGGGGGCTGAACGCTACCCGTAAAGTCAGTATAATCGGCATCTGAGTTTGTAGACGTATTGTCAAGTCCATTCAACTGGACATTTTCAATATAGGTATCATCATAGGCATTTGTAGCCGTGGATATGCAGTAGTCTAAGAGATTAGAAACAGATTTTTGAATCGTATCATTAACCGTAACGGTATCATTAACAACATGGACATAAGCTGTTAAGGGATAAGATTTAAAATCAGACATATCAACAGTAGTGTTAAAAGTATGCAAGAGGGTGTCTCCTGGACCCATCGTAACCGAAAGGTTTTCTTCGACTGCGGTCTGCCCGTCAAAAATATATCCCACTTTCACATTCAGCAATGAGTCGGTACCATTATTTTTGACACTGTAGGTTACCGGCTCACTATTCGATTTCAGCATACCAGATACAGGCTCCACAACCTCCAGCAACTGACCATCAATTGGTGGATGGCCAATCACATTGACATTCCAGGGCACGCGATTACTGGCACAGCCCACATCATTTCCGGCAAATTTGATATTTGGCCGGACAGAAGACATAGAACCTGCAGATACAGGAAATGAATTATCCTGATATTCATACACAGCATAATCGCCTGATACACTTGTTGCTCTAAATATTGGGTAAGGCGAGCTATAATCACCATCACGATTTTCCCAGTACAATTGCAAATTGCTTTGTCCGTCATAGAAGAAAGCATTATCCAGTGGAATAGCTACCCAACCCGGACCGTTCCAATCGACAGGACCATCAAATACCTGAGTCAGATTTGCAGGATCCGGTTTGCCTGTAGTTAAGGCTGTAGCACCAACGTTTTCCATAAACAAGGTCTGATTCGGCATCACATAACCCGAAATTGAGTTATCCACATAAAAGTATACGGTGTCAATCATGCCCGCATTTCCTACTTCAGAACTTAAATACAGCATATTACTCCAGCCATAATCATAGAAACCATAAGCTGGAATATAGTTGGTCGTTGAGGTTCCGGTTCCCACCTGACTTGAAAAAGGTGAAAATGGAGTGAGTTCTACATAATAGGTTGTAGTATCATATAATATAGGTGTAGTATAGGTATTTCCTATATGGAAATAATTCTGTGTCGTATCATTTTTAAACCAGAATAATGAATCGCCAGAGGCATAATTCAATGTGGTATTATTGCCAAAGGTAATGTCTGGATCAACCAGGGCAGGCGTTACAGCTGTATGTTTCGAAATTGTCGATACTTTAGCGGTATCATTATTCGGATTATTATCTGAACTGTAATCAACCCAGGCTGTAATTAAATAGGTAGAGTCGACTGTTGCTACGGATAAATCAACTAATGTTGAGAAAGCATACGTAATAGTATCTCCGGGAGCAATATCCGTATTTACAGTTTCCGTTACTGCTGCAGATAGTTGATTATTTCTCATATACCTGACCGGGAATCCCGTAATAAGGGTATCTACACCCGGGTTGTAAATGTCGATAATGACCGTATCCGTAGTCAGATTACAACCGGAAGCCAGTGGATGAACTTTTAAAACTTTAGCATCGGCTAAGGGTAATCCGTATATATCATAACACGTTTGGTCATTAATGATATTGGAATCACCATTCAGGACAGTATAAACACATACTGTACTTGTATCAGCCGGTCTGCTGAAAGGAGGTAAAAGAATGTTGGTATCATTATATGGTAGTAAAGTATCATTAAAAGTAAAGCTAACAGGAGTTCCTCCATTAATTTCATAATTAACATCAACCGAAAAAATAGTATCTGTGCCAAAATTTTTCAGTGTAACTTCAAGCGTATCTGTCTGTCCTTCACTGCCATTAAAAGCAGGAGAAAGGATATTTGTAATTCCGGCATCCTGCGGTATTGGAGGAATAACAACAACGGTATAGTCTTCTGTTTCACCATAATTATAGGTACCACAAGGCTGTATACTAGAAGGCGTGGTCGTTTCTACACCAACAACACGCATTCTGACATTACCGGTTGCTGCATTAAGCGGCACCTGAATGGTATCGATAAATGTTTGGGTTGCCGGAGCCGGACCAAAGGTAGGCCCAGTCTCACCAGCATCGTCAAAATCACCATCCCTGTTCCAGTCGAAAAAAACAACGGCATTTTTCGTATAATTGCCTCCACAGGTGCCCAGCGTCACACTCATAGTATAAGTGCCTCCTGCCATAAGAGTAGTACTCATGGAAGTAAAATCAGAATAATCAGCACAAATACCAGCCGTGTTATTTGACAAAGTATTAAGAATCACCTCATCAATTTCACTGTCGAATGTACTACTCGCTGACGACGCACAATACTGAAGCGGAGAATTTGTAACCTGCTTGTAAGTAGTGTCATTAGCATAAATTGTATCTCCACTAAGCGATGACCAGGCTTTGATATTATAAGTAACATAATTGGACAGGTCTGCAAGCTGGTTAAAGGTGTATTCTAAGGTATCGCCGGAATTAATGGTACTGGAGACATTTTCCGTAACCACAGAGCCATTATCAATTTGATAGTTGACATCAAAATTTGAAATTGCTTGTCCGCCACTATTCCAAATGCCAATAGTAACAAATTCAGAAGATAATAATTCGGTGCCAGAATTAGGATAAGGCATGGTGACAACGGCGGCATCATTATCCGGTTGTCCAAGGACATTGATGGTCCAGGGGACTCTGGCACTGGAACATCCTTTAGATTCTCCTGCCAGCTGAATATTCGGCCTGTCTTCACTGGTTCCGTTGCCTGTTGGAAAAGTATTATCGGCATAATTCCTGTAGCATAAGTTTGAAACAGATGTAGATAAGAAACTCGGATAACCACTGGTATATGATCCATCTCTGTTTTCCCAGTAAATCTGAAGATTTTGTTGATCATCATATTCAAACGGGGTGTTTAATACAATCTCAAACCAACCTGAACCATTCCAGTTAACAGAGCCTTGATAAACCTGAGTCATTGTTGATGGATCCGGTTTTGTAGATGTCAGGGCTGAAGACGATGTATTGGTCATATAGATCCGCTGATCCAACATATTGTAATTCGAAACAGACCCATCTAACTGAAATTTGATAGTATCAATAACACCATCACTCCCGATTTCACTACTCAGATACAACATATTAGCCCAGCTATAGTCATAAAATCCATATGCCGGCGCATAATTCTGGCTTGTCGTACCTGTTCCTATTGTGTAACTCATCTGGCTAAAGACAACATTTTCCAGGTAATAGGTGGTTGTATCATATAACACAGGTGTGGTAAAGGTGCTCCCTTTAAACAGATCAAACTGTGTTGAGTCATTTACGTACCAGAAAACCGTCGAACTGGAATTAATGGTTTTGGTAACCGGTGAACCATAACCCACAGTCGTGTCATTCACTACAATAGCCGGAGGCGTATATAATGAGCTGACCGTTGCAAGCATCATGGTATCATTGGAATTCACTGTATCATTCACCAGGTCTACATAGGCGGTAATAGAGTAGGTCGTATCATTAACAGGAGCACTTAAATCAGCCAGTGTATTAAAGGTATATGACACGGTATCATTGGGTTGAATGCTTATGTTCACATTTTCCGGAGTAATAAAGGGATTGTTATCAATCCGGTAAGCTGCGCTAAGATTTCCATTAATTGCCACTGAAGCATTATTGTAAATATCTATAGTAACTGGTTCCATACCCAAATTGCATCCACTGTTTGTAGACACAGCTGATACTCCGGCATTGTCAGTAGGGATGCCGGTTACATTGACAGTAACAGGCACACGATTACTGGCGCAACCACTCGAAAAGCTGACATTCCCACCAGCAAGCAATGAAGGATTCACAGCTCCCAGTGTTTGCTGTGTTACACTGGAAATATCCCAGTCGCCAGCCAAATTATTATCACTGATAACCCGGACTACACCGGCATTACCGGAAGAAGAGCTAATAGAACCTGACCAGTCAGATGAAGAAACGCCTGATGTAGCAGTAAAGCTATGACCATTTAAAGCAACAGCATCTACAATACTTCCCTGATCATCAACAAGCCAATGACCCGTAGCTGAATTGGATGATGTAGAATTACTGGCAGCCACATAGAAATTATTCGCTGGGTCATCAGCACTGCCTCCATAGGTAGCCAACACCAGTACTTCTCCTGGCGCTAAAGTTATAGCGGGCATATTATAGGTAAATGCTCCGGTTCCTTCACGATTATAGACATAACCCGATAAATCGGCATCCGCCGAACCCAGATTAGTGATTTCCACAAAATCATCACCTACCAGCCAGGATGGAGCAGGACTGGTCGCACCAGACCCAGATCCCTGATATTGAGTAACCTCAGTGATTTTTAAGTCGCTACTGCCGGCACGGGCTTCTACCCAATAGGTCGTTGTATCATATAATATAGGTGTAGTATAAAACTTACCTACTTCTAATTCATTTGCAGTCGAGTCATTGGCAAACCAATATAAAGTGTCGTTCGACTGGGCCGTAATGGTTATAGAATCGCCATAATTCGCTGTCCATGGTTGCGGTACAGGATCGGCAGGTTTATAACCTGATACGACATCAAAAAACAAACTGTCGTTTTGCGCAACAGGATCAGCGCTATAATCTACCCAGGCTTTAAATTCAAAAGTTGAATCCTTGCTGGTTGAAAAAATATCCAAATCGGCTTTTGCTGTAAAAGTATAATTGATTGTATCGCCGGGATTCAGTGTCATATTCACAGTTTCGCTAACTGCATTCTCACCGGTAATTTGATAGTTTGCTGAAAAACTATTTACAGAAGCACTTCCAATGTTTTTGTATTGAATAATTACATCTTCGGCTGCGGAAAGTCCACATCCGCCGGATGGGGCCAAAACTTTGACAGCCGTAAGGTCGTAAGGAGAAGGATTGAATTCATCAGCGCCGATATCCGGTGTTGAAGAATCGCGGCTATCTCCATCGATATCGTCCGTTATACCAGCAATAGGAGTAGCTGTAGCATTTAGTAAATTATTTGTTGTATGTAAATCATTGGCAGAAGCATAATAAGGGTCAATATTCACTGAATTTGCAGCTTCTCCGCTAGCCGCTTGCCATTCGGATAAATTGTTGATTACATTCCCATTGAGAGAAATATAATCTCCATTACCGTCCGTAAACAAATTATTGAAGTCATTATGTACATTAGCCGAATCAAGATTTTGAGTAAAAACAGCATACCCACTGGCAAAATTAGAGAAAATATTGTTTCTGATATTGATACCACGACTCAGTCCACTGGTATTATCAACAATAGCCATAGAAGCCGTATTTTGATCATTGCCCGTCATCCTAACGGTGTTATAGTCATAATCAATAAACCGGCTTTCAAGATTAACAATGCCGGCACTTAAATTTGTTCCTCCGGCATTCCCATTGATGCTGATCATATTATTATAAACCTGAGCCTTATTCAACGAGTCTCCAAAGCTTTCCTGAACAAAGATACCATATCCCAGGGTCGTTGCTGTTGCGAAAATGCTATTGTAGGCTAGTTCAAAGGGACCGGAAACTTCGCTTAAGCCAAGACCGACAAAATTATCATACATACCGCCGGTTTGAACTGAATTATAGCTTACAACCGGGCTATAGGAATTAGCCACCTGTACTGCAGCAGCATACTGATTATCAAAAACATTATTCTGAATGGATACATTAAGCATATTGTCGCCGGATAATAACAGACCGGCAGCTCCATTCAGCAAGTAATTATGCTCGAAAGTAAAATTATCGCCTAAAGTATCTTCAACAAAAATGAAAGCCCGTTCATCAGAATCATCCGATAAGTCTAAACTTAAAAACTGATTACTTTCAAAACTAATACTCTCTGAATGGTTTTCCAGTACAACGGCTCTTGAAAAAGCTGAATCCTGAGCTTCCAATGTCATGGACTTAAAGCTAATATTCGAAGCACCGTCGAGATGAATGAGGTAGTTATCTGAGGTTCCTGAGGCATTATATTGAATGACCACGTCGGTGGAATCGCCACTGGCAGATTGAAATGTAACGGTATTGGACGAAGAAGAGCCACTAATGGATGGAATATATAGTTGCTCTATGTATGTCCCTGCATTCACATTGAAGGTAACCGGGCTACTGATACCACATTGTGTCAGACTAAGCAAGGCTTCATTGAAATCAACAAAATCGGCACCACTTCCGCCAATCGTATAAGTTCCACTTAAAAGGCTGGAACAACCATAAAAGGACATCTCCAAAGTATCATTAGAGGTATTGTCATCAAAAGTTCCATTCGGATTATCGGTCCATAGTGTCAAATTATGCGAACCCTGAGACACATTAATTGTACCAAGATTTAATTCAGCACTTAAGCTATCGGGCTCAAGAGTTCCTGCATAGTTATAGGTTGTTTGATTAACACCATCGAGTTGCCACATTATATCAACGGAAGAAATTGTATCCACGCCAAAGTTTTTAATTTTTGTTTTGACATCAAAATTAGCATTGGCAATAACGCCACCGGTAGGATATACAAGTTGAGCCACGCCGGCATCATTATTAAGGGTTGACGGTGTTTGTATTCTCAAACTTACATTTGGTCTGTCGGATTGAATAGAGCCACTGCTAAGCGAACAACCTGCCCCACCATCGGTATAGTCATGATAAGTCATTCCAGCGGCAGCTGTACTGTTAACTGTTGTATTCGACGTATAGCTGGTGTTGTCAAA
The DNA here is from genome assembly GCA_051748205.1 of Bacteroidota bacterium. Lineage (GTDB taxonomy): Bacteria > Bacteroidota > Bacteroidia > Bacteroidales > PWNQ01 > PWNQ01. The sequence goes on from JBNJHE010000012.1 coordinate 8,095, forward strand.
ACAAATATTTATCAATATGTTTGACGTCCCGTTCCAGGAGAAACTATTTTGGAAATCGATGTTTTGCCATCCTGTACCAGGCACTGTATAGGTTCCGGAATAAACATTGGTCCAGCCTGAATTTACAAATGCTGACAAATTATCAAGAGTGGTGAGATTGGTATGTTTAACTTCAATATTAAATCCATTCATCACCTGACTGGCAGCAGAAATCACGTCAAAGCCAATTTGGTCAATCACACCGCTGCCAGCACCTTGTGCCTGCAGTTCCGAAGCTGTAATCAGTATTTGCGTTCGTGAATCGTGATAAAAGGTATAAAAAGGATAACTTGCGCTATTGGTACCCGTTCCTATTTCGATGGTCGTTTGTGGTTGATACTTCAAAAAATAAGAATAATTATTTGACTGAGCCATATTGGCTGCTGCAGAATTATCAACAGCTTCTACAAACCATGTAACCGTTCTGCCAAAGCCGACAAAAGGAATATCCACACTAAAACTATCAGCGGAAAAGTTCGTCATCCCCAGCGTATCTTCCAATAAGCCATTAACATAATACACCAGATAAGCGGTATCCACACCGCTGCCATCGGTAACCGTTGCCAAAACAGTTTGGGGGGATGAAGATGCGATGGTGTCCTGTTTGATAGGTGGAATTAAAGAAATAACCGGAGGTATAAGCTCAGAAGGAGAAATAGTAACCTCTATATTATCCAAAAACCAGCCGTAGTTTTCAAATATTGTTGTATTGTTTACATCTATTAAACTAAATCTGACTAGCACATTTGACTGATCAGCAGCAAACTGTGAAATATTAAATGTCTCATGTTTCCACCAGCTATTTGTAGGAGTCATTACCTGACCACTATTCCAGGTCCCTCCGTAAGAGGTAGCATTAAATACATTACCACCACTGCCAAAGTTTGTGGAGTTTCCCATATAATGGTTAGTATCCAGCTTATTCCATGTCTGTCCGTTGTCTGTTGAAACATGAATCACTGCTTTATCTAAAGCTTCAATCTTTGCGATATGGTCGAACTCCAGTAAAACATAATTGTTCCCTGTCGTTGCAAAAGCATTGGTTGTTAAAGTTAAGGTGTCACCCGGGCTACACTTAGCTGAGTCGGACTGTAAGCCACCCGAAAAAAGACTGTTTGACAATGACCATGAATTTGTTGCTGACGACGAATAGGCCACAACACTATCTGCACCAGATGGTTGTTCAAAATTTTCATGGAAGACAACATTTTGTGCTCCCAAAAATCCAAACCATACTAAACCTAAAATTAGAAGAGTAAATTTTTTCATGTACGTTCGATTTAATGAATAAAAATGTAACCACCAAAGATAGTTAATTAAAACACTGGCTGCACTGTTTTTTTAACAATAATTATTAAATATTTTGTTAATTATATATTTATAAATCATTAAATACGATTTATATATCATTCCCCCGATGTGTTTTTAAAAGCCTAAGGAAATATTGTATTTTTGTAGCTTCAAACATAATTATGTTGACAAAAAAAACTATTGATTACGAAGCGGAACGGAAAGAAATCTTACAGCAATACCGCGAGTTGATGTCTGCTGTGGGCCCAAAGACAGAAGAAGAGGAACAACAGCAGATCAAGAAAGCATTTCAAATTGCTGCTGAGGCCCATAAGGACATGCGCCGGAAAAGCGGAGAGCCCTATATCATTCACCCTATAGAAGTGGCACGCATTGCTGTAGAGGAGATTGGGCTTGGTGCTACTTCTGTAATTTGCGCTCTCTTACATGACGTTGTTGAAGATACTGATTACACTTTAGACGACATAGAAGACCTTTTCACCCCAACCATAGCCCGGATTATTGACGGTTTAACCAAGATATCGGGGATTTTTGACCATGCCGACACAGGGCAGTCCTATCAGGCGGAGAATTTCCGCAAAGTGTTACTTACCTTAAGTGATGACGTTCGGGTTATTTTAATCAAGCTGGCAGATCGCTTACACAATATGAGAACGCTGGATTCCCTGCCAGAAGAAAAACAATTGCGCATTGCATCAGAAACAGCCTATTTATATGCTCCTTTAGCACACCGTTTAGGCCTTTACTCCATAAAAAGCGATCTGGAAGATCAGGCGCTGAAATATACCCATCCGGAAATATACGAAACCATAGCCACTAAGCTTCAGGAATCGGAGTTGGAGCGAAAACGATTTATCAACCGCTTTTTATTTCCCATAAAAAAAGCCTTAAATCAGGAGGGGCTTTCCTATAAAATCATCCATCGGACCAAATCCATCAATTCGATTTGGAATAAGATGAAAAAGAAAGAAATTCCATTTGAAGAGGTCTTTGATTTATTTGCCATACGCATCATCATAGACACGCCTGTGGAGCATGAGAAGCAGGATTGCTGGCGGGTTTATTCTATAGTCACCGATTTTTACCGCCCCAAGATGGATCGCCTGAGGGACTGGATCAGTATTCCCAAAGCCAATGGCTACGAGTCGTTGCATACAACTGTAATGAGTGGAGAAGGCAACTGGGTTGAAATTCAAATTCGCTCGACACGCATGGATGAAATTGCAGAACGCGGATTTGCAGCACACTGGAAATACAAAGGAGATGGTTCGGTTACAGACCTTGGACTGGACAGCTGGCTGGCACGAATACGCGAATGGCTGCAAAGCCCCGAAGCCAATGCGCTTGATTTCCTGGATGACTTTAAGCTTAACCTCTTCTCTGATGAGATTTATGTGTTCACGCCAAAAGGCGAAATCAAAACCTTACCTGTTGATGCTACGACATTGGATTTTGCCTATAGCATCCATTCTCAGGTAGGCAACAGGGCTATCGGTGCTAAAATCAATTACAAGCTGGAGCCCCTGAACAAAAAATTGCACAGCGGAGATCAAGTCGAGATTATCACTTCCCGCAAACAGGTGCCGAAAGAAGAATGGTACGATTGGGTAACCACAGCACGTGCTAAAACTCAAATCAAAAATGCCATAAAAGAAAACCGGAAAAAACACCTGGAACAGGGCAAGCGAACACTTAAACAATACTTTAGGCAGCTAAAAATCGATTTTTCGGATACCAATATTAAAGCACTGATGAACTACACACAGGTATCCTCCGAAGTCGATTTCTATTACAAAATAGCAATAGAAGAAATTGACATCGAAAAAGTAAAAGCCTTTTCAATGTCATACAAAAAAGGAAACTGGCTGCGATCTATCAAACAACAACTCACCCGAAAAAGTAAATCTACCAAAGATTCGCTGTACGATGAAATTCGTCGAAAGCTTGAATCAAAACCCGAGCAACTATTGTTAGGGCAAGATATTGGCAAGATGAATTATGTGCTGGCCGAGTGCTGTAATCCTATTCCTGGCGATGATGTGATTGGCTTTATCAAACCCAATAAAGGACTGGAAGTACACCGCACTAACTGCCCGGTAGCAATTGAACGCATGTCTACGTTTGGGAAATCTGCCGTAAAAGCAAAATGGAAAGAAACTCCCACGGTAGAGTTCCTTACAGGAATTAAAATTAACGGCGTTGACAAAGTTGGACTGGTCAATGACATTACTAAAATTATTTCAGAAGAACTCAATGTCAACATCCGGTCTTTGGAAATAAAAAGTCACGACGGTTTATCCGAAGGAATCATTATGTTGTATTTATCCAATACCGACCACCTTAAAAGCCTCATTAACAAATTAGAAAAAATCGATGGCGTACAAAAGGTACAACGAATACGTAAAAACTAATATTCCCGAATAAACATTCTGGTCATAATTTTTGTAGTCTTATTTAGATTCAATAAAAATTTTGTCTACTTTTACAAAAAATTTTCGACGATGAAGGATCCACAATCAAAAGAAACATTTGACACCGTCAGGCAAATATTTACTTCATATTTGGAAAAAAACAGCTTTCGTAAGACACCGGAACGATTCTCCATCCTGAAAGAAATCTATTCCTCCGAAGGACATTTTGACATAGAAACCCTTTATATCCGGATGAAAAACAACAAGTACCGGGTCAGTCGGGCTACATTATACAATACTATTGAACTCCTGTTAGACTGTAATTTGGTTACTAAGCATCAGTTTGGCAATACATCTGCTCAATTTGAAAAATCGTATAAGTTTAAGCAACACGACCATGTAATATGTGTTGACTGCGAAAATGTGATGGAATTTTGCGACCCCAGAGTGCAGGAAATCAAAAACTCCATTGAAAAAATCATGGGTGTAAAAATCACACATCATTCATTAACGTTCTATGCCAACTGTCAGGATAAATGCGGCGACCAAAAAAATATCGCTAAAACGGCTGACAATTGATTTTATGCTTCTTGCAACAGGCTTTTGATAACTTATCAGATTTTTTTCGCTGATTCATCTTATTTTACTTTAAATTTGTGTGCTTTGACTTTGGTTTTTTACTGTTAAAGCAAAATAGTTTACCGTTAGATATGCATTGCCAGCCAATTCGTCGTGGATTAAACCAATGCATAGAACATAAAAAATCTGATTGAACATGCATGTAGATGTATTGATAGGTCTCCAATGGGGCGATGAAGGAAAAGGAAAAATTGTCGATGTTTTTACGCCTCACTATGATGTAATAGCACGATTTCAGGGTGGCCCTAATGCCGGACACACCTTGGAATTTCAGGGTTCAAAACATGTTTTACATCATATCCCTTCTGGCATTTTCCGCGAAGAAACAATTAACCTGATAGGCAATGGCGTCATCATTGACCCCATGTCCTTCCAGGGCGAAATCGCCCAACTGAATGCTAAAGGAATCAACACCACAAAGAATCTTTATCTATCCAATAAAGCACATCTGATTCTTCCCACACATCGCTTACTGGATTTAGCCATAGAGCGTCAAAAAGGGAAGCAAAAGATTGGCTCGACCTTAAAAGGAATCGGCCCCACATATACCGACAAGGCAGCCAGACAGGGATTGCGTATAGGCGATCTTTTACAACCGAATTTCATGGATCGCTACCAAACGCTTAAGGACAGGCACCTGGCATTATTGAAATCCTATGGCCTGAACATATCCAACGAAACGATTGATGACAAGAGTTTTGAACAATATGAAGCCGCCTGGCTGGAAGCCACCCAACAGATAGCCAAAATGCGCATTGTAGATAGTGAGCATTTCATTAATCAACAACTTGACAAAGGGAAAAAAGTCTTAGCGGAAGGAGCACAGGGAACTTTACTGGATATTGATTTCGGCTCTTATCCGTTTGTCACCTCTTCCAACACTATTACGGCTGGTGTATGCGCTGGTTTAGGTGTAGCGCCTAAGCGCATTAACCGCGTTTTTGGGGTCTTTAAAGCCTACTGCACCAGAGTTGGCAGCGGCCCTTTCCCCACAGAACTGGACGACAGTTGCGGCAAAAAACTGAGAGATCAGGGAAATGAATTCGGATCTACCACCGGAAGGCCACGCCGCTGCGGATGGCTCGACATTCCGGCTCTCAATTACGCCATTATGCTTAATGGAGTTACCGACCTTGTCATGACAAAGGCTGATGTCCTTAAGGATTTTACACAGATCAATGTATGTGAAGCGTATTCTATTAATCAGAAAAAAGTCGATTTTAGTATCTTTAACCTTGAAAACCCAAATTTGGAATGTATTTTGCATGATCTTCCAGGGTGGACAGAAAATATTCAAAACCTGTCCGAAATAAACCAACTGCCAACAGCTATGCAGGAATACGTGCATTTTATTGAAGAAAAAACCAAAACACCTATCACGGTCATTTCAACCAGTGCTGACCGCACTGGCATTATTTTTAAAAATCAACAAATGTTTCATTAAAATTACATCCTTATGAAGAATATATGGATATTTTTGCTTATGATGCTCGCCTCGCTATGTGTTTCAGCACAAGACACATTAAAAACAGACGAGCTTCCTGATGAAGTCCTGAAAAATTTTGAAAGACGCAACCGTAATGTTGAAGGTGAAATATGGCTCAGCATCGAGGATTATTTTGTTGCCCGCTATGAAAACAGAAGGGGATATGAGGAATCAAAGTATTATAACGAAGATGGTGATGTTGTTAAAACAGTACAAAAACAACCCCTTGACGATTTAAGGAGTACCATGAAGGACTACCTTAAAGAAAACTACAGAAAATATAAACCTTACGAAATGTACTTTGTAGAAGAAGGACGCCGCGAACGCTATTTCAGCATATTGATGCATCATAAAAAAGCCGATGACCCACCGGAAACTGAAATTCAGTTTGACCAGGCCGGGCGATTCCTGGCAGTGATGAACCTGTATATTCCTGGAGAAGAAAAAGAAGATCCGGAAATTGATGAAGATTTTGCTGAAACGGTAGATTCAGAAACCCACAACCTGGCGACCGAAGTTATTGAAAAAGAAGTTAAAAAGAAAAACCTTCCGTCAAATATCATCGATTATGTAGATGACCTTTATCCTTACCCCTACCGTATGAAAAGCTCGTACCTGCTGAACTCTGATGATGGACCCATTTATGAAGTTATCATGCGCGAACAGGGGGAGGACCACTACTATAAATTGATTTTTGATATCAATGGAGAAATTATTTCAGACGAAAAAATTTACGACCGGGATTAGTCCTTATTAACCAGTTGCATCTTATATTTTAATCAATAACCCATGTTTATTCCAGGCATGGGTTTATTATTGAGTCCAGTCTAAAAAGCCTTAAGGCCCCTAAATCCACTGAAGGGGGCTTTTCAAACTGCTGATTTTTAGCGACTTCCCTTTAGGGCTTAGGGGTAAAAACGATAAAAATCAACAATTTGAAGGCTTTTTAGACCGGCCTCATTTATTGCTAAAAAGCTTTTTTCTCCAGTATTCCACATCTTCCGACGGACGCAACCATAAAACAAAAATACCATAAACCAAAGTAACGAGGGCACTGCGGTAAAGTAAGTCCCAGATATAATTATCCAAAACGGGAAGTAACCAGCCGGCAAGAAATGCCATAGCCCCGATCAATATAATTTTTACAAAGGAGAAATTAAACGGCTGTAGCTTCCACTTCCAGTAAATAAACACAAATTTGGAAAGGTTAAACAGAAACTTTGATATCAGAGTTGCCACAGCTGCACCCATAATACCCCAGAGCGGTATCAACAACCAATTGAAAAGCACAACACTAACCAAAAGAATCAGGATCAAATACATTTGCCATCGATAGTACCTTGATGTATTGATAATGGTGCCGTTTACGCCAGCACCCATGTCAATCAAATAAGCCAATGCGATGAATATAATCACTGCTCTGCCTTCGCTATAATCCTCCGAAAGGAACTCAAATATGTTATCCAGATTCACAACCAGGCCCACAAGTAAAAACAGCCCTATTAATGTTTGATTTACTGCACTTTTTTTATAAAGGTCATTGATTTCTCTCAATCGATTGGCTTTCCATGCCTCTGAAATATATACTGAAGAAACTTTGGAGAGCGCTTTGGCCGGCTTCTGAACCAAAGAACCAAAAAAGAAAGCGATAGCATATACTCCAGTGTCTCCCAGGCTGTTGGTGAGGTTAAGCACCATGATTTTGTCAATATGCAAAACAAATATCCCTGAAGTACCAGCCAATAAGCCAAACATGCCCACATCCGCTATTTCTTTGCGCATGGGAGGTGTAATAAATGGGAAATCTGTCTTTAAAAAAAGCTGTTTCGACTGTTTCAACGACCAAAACAATCCCAAAAAAGGAATAGCAGCAGCCAGTACGTAAAACAGCACAAATCCCTGAAATTCCAACACGTGAAAATAATATCCCAGAATTGCTACCAACACAAAAACACGCTTAACGACTTCCTGATAATAAGTTCCTTTGACAGCATTATATAACACCTTGTAATAATTATCCAGCAATACAAACAACATATGAAAAAGCAAAAGCGGAATAATTAAGTCGATATAGTGATTAAGCATACCGGATTGCTGTTTTCCCATTTGCAAAATCATATCCTTAAAAAGCCAGTAAATAAAGGCAACCAAAACAAATCCGGCAGCAGTAATCAGCAAAACAAGAGCCAAAAAACCATGATGCTGCTGCTTTTCATCCCTAAAATAGGGAAACAGGCGGGTAATAACCTGTTGCATTCCCAATCCTCCTAGCTGAGCCAGGATAACAGAATACGATATCAATACATTGATCAACCCAATCTCCTGTGTTGTCAATAAGCGAGGATATAATACACCTGTAGTAATAAAACCGATTACTACTCCTGTGTAAATATAAATGCTCCCCTTAGCAGATTGTTTAAAGATCTCTCCCACATCAAAAATTTTAACAAAGATAAAAACCCTTACGTAAATGCATTTATTGTTTAGTGATATTATCTGATAATAATTCCATCTGTTAATAATTTTGATCAAATCGGACCCCGTGATTTATTCGGGGGAACTCGCCATAACACATCATCTTTCAACTATACGCTTTTCGATTATTTATAATCATCAGCCTGTATGTTCCGGCTTAGGCTGATCATGGCATGGTTCCCTCTGAAAAGCAACACAATATATAAACACTCCGCATCAAAAAACCACATATTTCCATAAGCCTGAAATCAACGGAATTCATTATGTAAAATTAAGATTAAATTTTTCTGTTAAATTGCTATTGTAAGAAAAAGATTTGCTGTAATTTCGCAAAGTGATATAAACACCAACTTAAAAAAAGCATGTCTGATAAAAACAAAGTTGTAGAATTAGAAGATGTCATTATCAAGTTTGCCGGCGACTCGGGAGACGGGATGCAGTTTACTGGCAATCAGTTTTCTGATACCTCTGTAAATGTAGGTAATGACTTAGCTACCTTTCCTGATTACCCTTCAGAAATTCGCGCTCCACAAGGGACAATCGCGGGAGTTTCAGGATTCCAGATTCATATAGGAGGTAAAGATATTCACACCTCCGGTGATTTGGCTGACGTCCTGGTTGCGATGAACCCGGCAGCATTAAAGAAAAATCTGAAGTGGGTCAGAGAACATGGTACAATTATCATTGATATAGATAATTTCGATAACAAACATTACAAAAAGGCGGGATACAGCGAAGACCCCCTCAATGATGGTTCGCTGAAAGGATTTCAGGTAATCAAAGCTCCAATAACTACGATTACCAAAGCCTCAGTAAAAGAGCTGGACTCTCGTATAGCATTAAAGACAAAAAATCAATTTGTTTCGGGGATGCTATATTTCCTTTTCAACAGAGATCTTTCCCTGGCGAAATCTTTTTTAAAAGATAAGTTTAAAAACAAGCCCAAATTAGTAGAAGCCAACATTGATGTTTTAGAAGCCGGTTATCATTATGCCGAAACACTGGAGGCATTTAAAACGACCTATCGCATTATATCGGCCGAGAAAAAGGGTAAATTCCGCAATATCACCGGCAATATTGCTACTGCCTGGGGCTTGATTGCTGCGTCAGAAAAGAGTGGTCGTGATTTGTTTTTAGGCTCCTATCCAATTACACCAGCAACAGAAATTTTGCAGGAGCTGAGTAAGCGCAAACACTTAGGCGTAAGAACCTACCAGGCCGAGGATGAGATTGCGGGCATCACATCAGCCATAGGTGCTGCTTTTGGCGGAAGTTTTGCTGCCACTTCTACATCCGGGCCGGGATTATCATTAAAGAGCGAGGCACTGGGCTTGGCTGTAATGACTGAGCTACCTTTGGTTGTTGTCAACGTTCAGCGTGGTGGCCCGGCAACAGGTCTGCCCACCAAACCAGAACAATCGGATTTGATGCAAGCATTATACGGCCGCAATGGAGAAAGCCCCACTGTAGTGATGGCTGCCTCCACACCTGGTGACTGTTTTCATGCTGCCTTTAAAGCCGGCAAAATTGCCATGGAACATATGGTTCCGGTAATTCTACTTACTGATGGCTATCTTGCTAACGGCTCGGAATTATGGAACATCCCCGATGTTGACAGCTTGCCCAACATTAAACCACCAATAGCCAAACCCAATAACGAAGACTATGCCCCCTATCGCCGTAATCCTGAAACCCTGGCCAGGGAATGGGCTCTGCCGGGTACCGAAGGCTTACGTCATCGCGTAGGAGGATTGGAAAAAGAAGATGTCTCTGGTGAAGTCTCTCACGACCCTATTAACCATCAGATTATGGTAAAATACCGTGAAGAGAAAGTTCAGCGTATTGCCAACTATATCCCCGAACAAAGTATTTTCGGTAATGAGGATGGCGGTGAACTACTCGTGGTTAGCTGGGGCGGAACTTATGGCGCTGTTTATACTGCTGTAAAAGAGCTCAGAGAACAAGGGAAAGATATTAGTCTGGCCCATTTTGAGTATATCAAACCCCTGCCTAAAAACACCAAAGAGGTGTTGAGCAAATTCAATAAAATCATTGTTACTGAAATCAACAATGGTCAATTCGTAAACTACCTCCGGGCGCATTTCCCCGAGTTTAATTATCTGCAATACAACAAAATCCAGGGATTGCCTTTTATGATTTACGAGTTAAAAGATAAATTTAATGAAATTTTGGAGGATAAATAATGGCAACAACAGAACAAAATAAAACACAGGAAGTTACAGCCAAAGATTTTAAAACTGATGGCCCTGTAAAATGGTGCGCAGGATGTGGCAGCTATTCGATACTTGCCTCTATCACTGCTACATTACCAAAGCTTGGAGTGAAAAAAGAAGATGTTGTCTTTGTCTCCGGTATTGGTTGTTCATCAAGATTTCCTTATTATGTTAACACCTATGGCTTTCATGGCCTGCATGGTCGTGCAATGCCGATTGCCTCAGGATTAAAAATCAGCAATCCCGACCTTAATGTGTGGATCGTTACCGGTGATGGTGATAGCATGGCTATCGGCGGTAATCATTTTATCCATCTTTTAAGAAGGAATCTGGATGTCAATGTCTTATTGTTAAATAATAAAATCTATGGGCTAACCAAAGGCCAGTATTCACCGACAACACCTTTTGGAAGCAAAACAAAAACTTCTCCTGACGGAACCATCGAGCATCCATTTAAACCCGGAGAGCTTGCCATGGGCGCAGAGGGAACATTTTATGCACGTGTCGTTGATACAGACCCCAAAATGATGAAAGAAATCTTTGAAGAATCACACAAACACAAAGGCACAGCCTTAACCGAGGTCCTTCAAAACTGTATCATTTTCAACAACAAAGTCCATCAGGAGGTTACCGGCAAAGATGTTAAAAAGGATAATACCATTTACCTGAAGCATGGAGAACCGATGATCTTTGGAAAGGAAAAAGACAAAGGACTTATTTTAGATGGTTTGAAACTTAAGGTGGTTAAAATCGGCGAAAATGGCATCACCAAAGAGGATATTTTGGTTCATGATGCTCATAATCCGGATGACACACTGCATTACATGCTAAGTCGCATGACCTTGCCGGAATACCCTTTGGCTCTTGGCGTTATTCGTGCTCATAAAACTGCCGTATATGACCAGATGCTTCACGAACAGGTGACAATGGCTAAACAGCACACCAAAATTAAAACGCTGAATAGCTTATTAAGCTCTGGTGAAATTATCACCAAAGAGTAAATTATTTTTCAACACAAAAAAAGGCTGCTCAAGTAGAGCAGCCTTTTTTTTATAACTTAACCATTGATCTTTATTCTATAATTGTCATCTCATCAATTAAGTTTTGGGCTTCACCCAACTTTTCGATAACAAATAAGATGTAACGAGCATCAACATTGATCGTTCGTTGCAATTCAGGCTCAAAAGCAATATCACCACTCATAGCTTCCCAGTTACCGTCAAAAGCTGTACCGATCAAATGACCTTTCCCATTAAGAACAGGGCTACCAGAGTTACCTCCAGTGATATCATTATCGGTGATAAAAGCCACCGGCATTTTTCCATCTTCTCTGGCATAGCGGCCATAGTCTTTTTTCTCATAGAGTTCTAAAAGTTTTTTAGGCGCATGAAACTCCTTTTCGGACGGGTCATATTTTTCTAAAACACCATCCAAAGTAGTATAGAAATCATAGTGAACAGCATCACGCGGATAATAGTCCTCTACCGTACCATAAGTCATACGCATAGTAGAATTGGCATTCGGATAATATTTCTTATCCGGGTTCATTTTGCGCAATCCGTCAACAAATAAGCGCTTACCGTGCGCAATTTTTGTCTCTGCCTCTTGCACAGTGGAAATAACGCTACGAATCTCGGAGAGAAAAGATTCCGTAAACATCAGACCTGGGTCATCTTTTATAACCTTAAAATCAGGGTCATCCAAAAAGTCTGCTAATTTTTCTTTATCAACAAACAGCGAATTATCGTAGATATGATTAGCATAAGCCTTCACGCTACCGTCGAACTCCTCTTCGATTTGATCCAACACCTCGGGCTGATAATTATCAGGAACATTTTCATAGTATAATTTCAGCAAGGCTGTAAACACTTTACGGTCTACTTCCTGATCATAATCTTTAAATTGATCATCTAAAGAAGCTTTGAGCGAACGCGCAATAGGATTAATCACGGAAGTGTCTTTCGAAGATTTTTTAAATACCTTCCATAGTTTCCATCCCACTTTATCCTCTTCATAATATCTTTCTAACCTGGAATAAAGACCCAGATACTGGAAAGATGGCATAATAAATTCACCACCCTGAAAGATGGCTTCTTCAAGATATTTCATTGGTATAATCACCGAGTCGCTGATCTGGTAACCTTCTTCGATAAGGTTTAAGGCATTACCATATTTTTCTTTACGGCTTTCTTTTTGGTTTACCCAATTGGTAAATTCTTGTTCAAGCTGTTTTTTCTTTTCATAGACATCAAGATTTTTCAATCCCTGAATCTGACCCCGAAAATACTTCCAGTAATTCGCTGTCTGAGCATATTTTGCCGCATACATAATGTCGATTTTTTTATCGGCATTCATTTCTTTGCGTAGAATATCCAGCTTTTTGTCGCGAATTTCCACAACTGTCGGGCTGCTTTTTTCAATCGCTTGCTCAACCCCCCAGGAGCTCAGAAAACGCTCAGTGCCTCCGGGATAACCCCAGATCATAGCAAAGTCGCCCTGTTCTACTCCTTTTATAGAGACAGGCAAATGGTGCTTTGGTTTCATGGGGACATTGTCCTCGGAGTAGGCAGCCGGACTGCCATCAGGGGCAGTGTAAATACGGAACATAGCAAAGTCGCCTGTATGACGAGGCCACATCCAGTTATCAGTATCGCCACCAAATTTACCAATGCCTGAGGGAGGCGCACCAACTAAGCGGACATCCTTGAAAGTCTCATAAATAAAGACATAAAATTCATTGCCTTCAAAAAAGTCTTTAACGGTGACCTGATATCTTCCGTCTTCAGAGTATTCCTTCTTCAAGCTATTGCTAACCTTACGGATTGCACTATTACGAGCGGATTCGCTCATATCATCATTAACCTCGGCCAAAACATCCCCGGTAACATCTTCCATTCTTACCAGAAAGGAGGCTGTCAGGCCTTCGTTTGTCAGTTCTTCCTCCATAGATCTGGCCCAGAATCCATCCGTTAAATAATCATTTTCCACGGTTGAGTGATTCTGAATATGGCCATAGCCACAATGGTGATTGGTTAAAATCAGCCCTTTAGGGGAAATCATTTCTGCAGTACAGAAATATCCTTCCGGGGCACTTCCACTGGCTAATCCAACAATAGCATCTTTCAAACTGGATTGATTCACGCTGTACAATTCTTCTGGTGTCAGCTGAAGGCCTTCTTTCTGCATGTCAACATAGTTCAGCCTTTCGACAAACATCGGCAACCACATTCCCTCGTCAGGGGGATTGGTGGCAAACGATTTGACGCCAAAAGAAAGCACTACGAACAGCAAAGCAAATAATCGTTTCATAATTCTTCGGTTACGTTTATTAATTTGATAATTGAATTGTTTATTCATTTTGTTATAAAAATATAAATAATAACTGATTACTGATCCAAATCTTATCCTTATTTCAAAAATTTTGTCAAACGGGTAAATGCATCTTCCACTGGTTGATCCATATAAATCACTTGATGCACCGTTTCTAAGATCGGCAGTTTCAGTTGGTGTTTATGGGCGATTTTCACAACACTGTCAACAGCATAATACCCTTCTGCGATCATCTTCATTTCTGTTAAAGTCGATTTGATCGAATAGCCTTTCCCTATCATATTGCCAAACATACGATTTCTGGAAAACTTTGAATAGGCTGTAACCATAACATCACCCAGATAAACCGATAGTTCAAGCTCTCGTCCATTACACTCCAGGGCTTTTAAAAATATCTTCATTTCCCGAACGGCATTCGTAATCAAAACAGCCTGGAAATTATCTCCATACCCAAGTCCCAGGCTCATACCGGAAGCAATTGCGATAATGTTTTTATATACTGAGCCATACTCTATCCCCCGAACATCATCAGAAAGAGAAATTTTCATGAATCGTGACGTCAAAAAGGCCTTCATTTCAGAAGCTATCGCTGGGTCGTAAGAGCCAACAGTGAGAAAAGAGTGCTTTTCCATTGCCACTTCCTCAGAATGACACGGACCGGATATGACCCCAAGATTTTTTTTGGGGACATCAAAATAGTCATCCAGCAATTCTGTAACCGTAGCAATCTGGCCGGGAATAATCCCTTTAACCGCAGAAAAGAATATCTTTTGCTGCAAAACTTCTGGTTTTACCCGCACTACAGTGCTTTTTAAAAAAGCCGATGGAATGGCAATAATCACAATATCCGATGCCCGAATAACGGCATTGACATCTGTTGACATATCTATTTGCGGTGGAAGCGCAGCATACGAAAGATAATCGGGGTTTTTCCCATGCCGTTCAATATAGTCTATCGTTTTTTGCGAACGTATCCACCAATGCAAATTTGCGGTATTGGCTGACAACAATTTTATTATCGCTGTCCCCCAACTTCCTCCTCCTAAAACGCCTATATGTGTTTTGCGATGGGTCATAATCAGAATGCAAAGAAACAAAGGATTATTTAAACTGCACCTGCTTTTCTAAAATATTATTTCCACGTTTGACTTGAATCGTTGTTGTTTGTCCCTTTTTAAACTTTGAAAGCGCCTTCATATATGACATTATATCTGTTACTTCATGCTCTCCCATTTGAATGATGACATCACCATCTTTTAGCCCGGCTTCATCAGATACTCGCCCCTGAATCACATTTTCTATTCGCATTCCTTTCCCCTCAAAAGTATGATCTGGCATGACGCCAAGCGTAACGGTATATTTTGTAGGATTACGACCCGACTGACGCCTGGATTCTGTTTTCTTAAATTCCAGCTTTTTATCATAAGGCAGCAGTTCAACCAATCGTTCTACCGATTCAATAATATCCAGCATAGACGAAAACTTTAACTTTTCAATATCATCCGAAGGCTTATGATAATCCTCATGGCTACCGGTGAAATAAAACAACACCGGTATGCTGTCCAAATAAAACGACATTTGATCCGAGCCGCCTGATCCGGACTTTGAAGTGCGCAGGCGAAGATTTTCCGTATTCGATTGCTTGATTAAATTTTCCCAAACGGGCGAAGTACCAGTACCTACAATTCGCATTGTATTATCTTTCATTCGGCCAATCATATCAAAATTGATCATCGCATTAATCTTGTCCATTGGATAGGCCTTGCTTTTTGTAAAATATGAGGACCCGATCAAGCCATGTTCTTCAGCAGAAAAGGCAATAATCAAATAGTTAAAACGGGGATTCTGCTTTAGCGTAGCCTTACGGGCCATCTCCATTATCCCTGCCACACCAGAAGCATTATCATCAGCTCCATTATGGACCTCAGGAGGCCCAACATAACGGGAGGAAGGGCCGCCCATACCCAGGTGGTCGTAATGTGCTCCAAGCACAATGGTATACGCTGCATTATTGTCAATTAATCCTACCACATTATAGGCCGATGCGCGTATTTTGCGAATACTAACATTTATGTCGACTGTCTTTCCTATCGCTTGTTTCACTTTCTCTGCTGCCTGGTCATTCACAAAAACCACAGGAATATCTGCCGGGATTACCCGCAAAGAAATTTTATCGGAAGGATCTGCCATATTGGGATCATCATTCACAAAAACAACTGCTGCTGCCCCGTGTTTTTCTGCATTGGCTATTTTGGCTGGTATTTCGGCCTGCCTGGCATAATCAACAAAGTTGTCTATCCCGCCGGGGACTGACAGTTGCATTAAAAACGCCTTCCCCTGAATACTGGATTTATCCGCATAATCGTTAGTGGCCGCGGCCTCCGTATCCAATCCAAAGCCTACATCTATTAACTCGGTCTGCACCGCTTTAGAAGCAGAATAGGACAAAGGATAAAACTCCTGCTCCAATATCAAAGGCTTCTCTCCGGCGATCAATGATGTCCCGTCCTTATAGGTGGCGCCGGAAATAAACTCAAACTCCTGAAAATAGGTGTTATCAGACAGGATTGGCTTCAATTGCATTTGCTGGAACCTGGAGGCCAGATAACTCATGGCCATAATTTCCCCTTTCGTCCCCGCTTCCCTTCCTAACAATGAATCAGCAGCCAGCACAGCAACATCTTTTTCCAGGCGGACAAGGCGTTCCTGTTCACTCATACCAAATTGCTGGGCACTTAAAACACTGCTTAAGGCTGACAGTAAAAATAATAAACAAATCCTTCTCATATCAAATTATAAACCTACATTTTGTTTCCCCTGGTCAAAATAAATATCGATTGGGATACTTGCTTCCTGAAGTCGCATCAAGTCATTTTCCAAATCCTCACGTACCACTCCATTTTCATCAACCATTGTTTTTGCTTTCTCATAGTTTCCGTCACCCTGAGCAATCAGAATTGTCTTCATTAAGCTCATCATAGCTTCTTCCAGCTTTTCGAAATCAATCCGGTATTGGCCATTGTCGGTACGAATCAGGGCACCCTGATCGAGCAAATAATTAAAACGTATCATATTGGCCTTTCCGTGATCACTGGCAGCTCCAAAACGGATAGACCGGAAAATGGAAGCAACAAAAGTGACGTAATTATCCTTTATGTCACCTTCTAATTCACCTTTGTCATGAATTTCCCTGACCAGATATAATCCCATGATATCAGCCTTGCCTTCTTCTATTGCAGAGTATTGCTCTTTAAGGGCTTTGCGCACCGTCCCTTTTCCGGTGATTGTATTCTTAATTCCCATGCCATGGGCTACTTCATGAAACATCACATTCTGAAAAAAAGCATCAAAGGTGATATACTTGCGCTGCTCTTCCACTATAAGCTCTTCCGTAATCGGAACCAATATCTCATCAAATTTGGCTCGCATGGCATTTTTCAATTGTAGCTTACGTGAGCCTTTCTTTTGTTGCACGCGCTCATCATTTGGCAGGTTAATAGCGATGGTCTTACTTCCTGCATTACAATCACCACGGTAATAAACGACCTGATATGCATTTAAGTCAGCATCAGAACCGATTTTATCCTTTTTGTACTCGTCAGGAATAGGTAATCCTTTTTGGATATCAGGCAAGAAGCCTGCAAATTTTGTCAGCCTATCGCTCCATTCCTGGTCTTTGATCAACACAAAAGCTTCAAATGCTGCTTTATAACCAAAAAGCTTATCTTCATAATTTTCAATAGGGCCAATAACCAGATCCAGGTTGGAGGTTTTCATATCCATCCAGGCCATATCACTCTCGAGATACTTATCCGTTATCAAAGCTTCTGCTCTTAATTCAAGATATTTCTTCAGCCCTTTGTTTTCTGCCTTTTCCGAAGCCTGCCTTAAAAGATCAGCAGCTTTTTGCAATTTAGAGTGATAGACATCGTGATACCAGATCACATCAATATCTCCTGCTTCATTTCTACGAATCAAGGTATAAAGGCTTGACTTATCAGGATTATCCACGGTTTCAAATTCAGCTTTTGTCATATCCGTTGGATAAAAATTCGCACCAGAAGGCTTTTTCCCAAATCCCTCAAGAAACGGCTTATTCCCTTCCAGACGGTCCCATGGACCATAATTGATTTCTGCATACAAGCGAGCATCTTCATTTTCGATTCGGCTAAGAAAATCCTCTTTGGGGCCTAGCGTTTGCATCCAAAACAAATCTTCCATAATGTCGGCAGCATCAAACATTAAAGATAATACTTCTTTTTCATCATCTGTCAGGTGACCAATATCAGCCTCAAGCTTTACTTTGACATAATTGTCCAGGCGTTTTTCAATATCTATTCCCTCCCGGACATGAAAACTTCCCTCGGAAGGATAATTCCCCTGCCGATCCATTTCTTTCTTTTCCTGAACGCTATAGTCTTGTTTCTGAGTGCATTTCAACCCAATCAGGAGCATAAATAGCCCTGTCAATGTTAATAAAAATCCTTTTTTTATCATAATCATATAATTTTTAAATTTGCTAACGTTTTTACTTTGCGAAGATAATGTAAAATTAGAAAGAAACAGGCAGGGAATAGTGTATGATTTTAGGAATGTTTAACTTTGTTCCGACTTTTTTTATAATTTTCGCACACTAAACAACAACAAAATCATTATGGGTAGAACACTAAAGATAAGAGATGTAACACTAAGAGACGGGCAACAATCATTATTTGCTACCCGTATGAAGCAGGAACATGTAGAACAAGTTCTTGTGGATTACCAGGAAGCTGGATTTTATGCTATGGAAGTATGGGGCGGAGCTGTGCCCGATTCTGTAATGCGATTTTTAAAAGAAGACCCCTGGAAACGACTGGAGAGCATAAAAAGTGGTGTCGGAAATAGTTCGTTGCTGACAGCCTTATCACGAGGGCGAAACCTGTTTGGATACAATCCTTATCCGGAGGAAGTTATCGAAGGGTTCAACCGCCAGGCCGTGCAATCTGGTGTTGGCATTATGCGCATTTTTGATGCGCTCAATGATGTCAATAACATGAAAAGCACAATAAAATATGTACAGGAAAATGGTGGCATGGCCGACTGTGCTGTATGCTATACTGTTGACCCTAAATACACTACACGAGAAAAATTAAAGGCTTTACTACATGGCAAAATCCTTCCATCCAATATTTTTACGCTTGACTATTTTGTAGATAAAGCAAAACAGCTGGAAGCGCTGGGAGCTGACATGATTACACTCAAAGATATGGCAGGACTAATCCCGCCAATCAAAACAGCTCGCCTGTTTAAGCGCTTTAAACAAGAGCTAAGCATCCCTGTCGACTTCCACACTCATTGTACACCGGGTTATGGCTTGTCATCTTCCTTGATGGCGATGATGCACGGTGCTGATATTATTGATACTGCTATTATGAGCTTTTCAGGAGGACCGGCAGCCCCACCCTTCGAGCTAATAAAAATATTTGCCAACAAGCTGGATATCAACATTGATGTTGACATGAATGCAGTAAAACGCATAGATGAAAAACTGAAAAAAACGCGGGAATCACTTTCGGAATACGACAATTATAAAATGTTCCCAAAAAGTTTTGACCCCGATAATGACCCCATTCCAAAAGAAGTAGACCGCCTTTTCGACCTGTCGATTGAATACGCCAAAAAGGAAGATGAAGAAAAATTAATTGAGACAACCCAATTAATTGAAGAGTACTTCAATTTCCCTGCGGCAAATGAAAATGTCAAAAATGCTGAAATCCCCGGTGGCATGTATACCAATATGCTGGCCCAGCTAAAACAATTAAAACTGGAAGACAAACTGGACAGGGTTTTGGAACTGGTTCCCCTGGTTAGGGTAAAAGCCGGATGTCCGCCGCTGGTCACCCCGACAAGTCAGATTGTTGGTGTTCAGGCTGTCAATTGTGCTATCGATGAAAATTCAGGCAACCCACATTATACCAATATTTCGAATCAATTCATAGAGCTGGTTAAAGGAACCTACGGCAAAACACCCATCCCTATCGACCCTGCCTTTAGAGAAAAAATCGCTGGTGTTAGAGATGAAAAACCTTACGATGCTTCCTCGTATCAAAAACAAGAAAATCCTAAATTAGAAGACGCCGGAGGACGCAAACTTGCCGAAGGAGAAAAAGAAGAATTATTGCTGGAATTATTCCCGGCCGTTGCAAGAACGTTTTTGCAAGAGAAAAAAGTTACTGCTTATCAGGAAAAAATAAAAGCAAAAAAAGAGGCTGAACAAACGAAGCTTAGGCTGGAAAAAGAAAAATTCAATAAGCTTAGCGAAGAAGAAAAGCACAAACGCCTGAAAAAAGGATTGTATAATTACAACTGGACCAGCGACCATCATGAAATTGATGATGAAGATTTTCCGCATTAAGCTTAACAAAAAACCGTAAAAAAAAAGCGATGCCAAAACATCGCTTTTTTTTTACCCTGATCCATGACTATTTCTGTGCATTGGAACAATTAAAGGACTCTTGCTCTTTACGGGCCTTTAATTCAGTATCATCATCCCCATTTTGTTCTGCTTTTTTCAGATATTCGCAGCCTTTCTCAACTTTACTTAATAACGCATATGCTTTACCAAGTTCCAGCTGAAGCATTGCCAGCTCCTCTTTATCTGCCGGGTCCATCAGGCTGATGCCTTTTTCTGCATCATCAATAGCTTCATCATAGAGGCTCATATTATTTTTGGCCAAAGCCACATAATAGTATGCATATCCTTCCTGAGGATCAAACTCAAGAGCCTTATTAAAAGCACTTAATGCGTCTTCATAATTGGCATTTTTGACGGCATTAGCACCAATTCGCCAGTAATATGTTTGGGCCATCCGGACGGCATTTCGCCTGGTTTTATCATCTCCCGATTTTTCAGCAACAGCAATCGCTTCCTGCAATGTTTTAATCATCATGGCATTATTGTCATCTTTACTATATACCTGTGCTTTATCCAAAAGAACATCAGCCTGGTTGGAGTCTATTGCAAGCGCCTGATTATACATTGTAATTGCCTTTTGATAATCCATCATCATCATAGCATCAGAAGCTGACTTTTTGTATAATTTAGGCAACAAGTCTTCTGCTTTTTTCAAATAATCCTCATTCTCGAATTTTTTAGCCACCGCTATAGTTTCTTTAAACCGGTCTATGGCCATATCCGTACGTCTTTGTTTGTATAATGTAACGGCCGATTTATAATAAAAAATGGGTAAATAGCGATGCGATTTAGCTTGCAATTGCTTTATTTTCTCTTTATTATCATCGCCGAGTTCATCCATAGTGAGTAAAGTATCAGAAATTTCCTCAAATCTCTCCAGCGAATCGATGGCAGCATTAATGTCCTTTTTGTAATTTTTGATTGCCCAATTGTACTTGTTGACGGCATCCTGGGCATTCTGAGCTTTGAGCGAAAATCCGCTAAACAGTATTAGTACTGCAGCTGCGTATAATTTCAGAAGCTTTTTTGTATCCATAATTATTTTTTGATTGGTTTATATCAAAGTAGTAGCAAAAATTCTGCCAATTATTTAATCCATTGTTGAACATCGTCGGGTGAAGGGTTTTTTATATCCAGTTTGAGCTTTTTCTTCAAGCCACAAATATCGTTATGCAATTTATTGGGATTTTCCTCCTTTAGCTGCTCAATGGTTTGAATACCTTTTTCGCGCAAAACCTGAACCCATTCCACGGGCACACCCTCAGCGACAAATGCCTCATCATCATCTATAACAGGTTTCTTTTCAGGTTTCATTTGGGGGAAAAACAACACATCCTGAATCGAGTTGGCATTGGTCATAATCATAGCCAGGCGGTCGATTCCAATACCCAGGCCTGCAGTAGGCGGCATCCCATATTCCAGGGCTTTCAAAAAATCTTCATCAAGCACCATAGCTTCATCATCACCACGTTTGCCAAGTTCAAGTTGCTTTTCAAACCGTTCCCGCTGATCAATCGGGTCATTAAGTTCGGAAAAGGCATTGCAGATTTCTTTTCCGTTACAAATAGCCTCAAAGCGTTCAGCCAGGCCATCATTATCGCGGTGTTTCTTTGCCAGCGGCGACATTTCTATTGGGTAATCTGTGATAAACGTAGGTTGAATAAGATTCGCTTCTACTGTTTCTCCAAAGATCTCATCAATAATTTTACCTTTACCCATGGTGTCGTCAATTTCCACCTGAAGCTCTTTTGCTGTTTGCTGTAGTGCTTCTTCTTCCATGTCAGAAATATCGATACCTGTATAAGCTTCTATAGCCTGATACATCGTGTACCGTTTCCAGGGTCGCTTGAAGTTAATTTCGTGATCTCCCACACGGATTAATGTTGTGCCGTGAAGATCAAGGGCTACTTTTTCAACCATTGCTTCAACCAGATCCATCATCCACTCATAGTCTTTATAGGCGACATACAATTCCACCTGTGTAAATTCAGGGTTGTGGAAACGGCTCATTCCTTCATTGCGAAAATCCCTGGCAAATTCAAACACTCCATCATAACCACCTACTATAAGGCGCTTTAAATAAAGTTCATTGGCAATACGCAGATACAATGGCATATCCAGGGTATTGTGGTGGGTTTTGAATGGACGGGCAGCCGCACCACCATAAATAGGCTGAAGTATAGGCGTTTCTACCTCCAGATATCCCTTTTCTGACAAATAAGAGCGCATGGAATTAATCATGCGGGTGCGTTGCTCAAAAGTAGTTCGCACTTCCGGATTGACAATCATGTCAAGATAACGCTGACGATAACGCTGCTCACTATCGGTAAAGGCATCGTAGATCTTTCCATCTTTTTCCTTTACCACAGGCAAAGGCCGCAGCGATTTGCTCAAAACTTTGAAATCCTGAACATGAACAGTAATCTCTCCCATTTGGGTAATAAAAACATAGCCTTTGACACCTATAATATCACCGATATCCAACAATTTTTTAAAAACTGTGTTATACAGTGTTTTGTCATCGCCGGGGCATAAATCATCACGTTTAAAATACAATTGGATTCGACCCTGCCTGTCTTGAATTTCGGCAAAAGAGGCTTTCCCCATTACCCGCCGGTTCATAATCCGTCCACTTAGCTGTACTTCTTTATATTCGTCTGCCTTTGCTTCAGTAAATCCCTGCTTTATCTCTTCACTATAGTGACTAACATCATATCTTTCAGCAGGGAAAGGGTCTATTCCCAGTTCCTTCAACTGTTGCAAGGCTTTACGTCTTACCTGTTCCTGTTCTGTCAATCCTGTTTCCATCGATAAAAATTTTTGCAAAGATAAAAAAATGCAATTATCAGCGTATGTGTCCAAATTTTTGTCATGGTCCGGTTCATATTTCAGAGCACATATACTTCCAGAAATTTAACATACGATTGAGGATAAATCTCCATTGCATTTAGCTGATTGGGTATTAAAACTGTTTCGCCCTGGTTGACAACAACAGCATCCGAATCTTTTGCCTGAATTTTCATATGGCCGTCCAGACATACATAAGCCACAAAGGAATCCACCTCAGCATAATCTTTTCTTATTGGTTGTTTTAGCTCCAGCATATTGGTTGTAAACTTTTCGGAACTAATAAGCTTGTTGGTTTGGTTTTCCTTAATCGTATATGAAGTTTTGGCTTCCTGTACAGGGGAAAAGTCAATAGCTTTAATAGCCTGTTCGGCATGCAGTTCCCGGGGCAATCCGGAAGCATCCAGCCGGTCCCAGTCATAAATCCGGTAGGTAATATCAGAAGTTTGCTGAATTTCGGCAAGCAAGATTCCGGGTCCAAGCGCATGAACACGCCCGGCCGGGATATAAAACACATCCCCATCCCTGACATCCACAAAATTCAACACCTCTCGTAAACTGCCTTCCTTAACACGCTGGATATATTCTGCCTCATCGATATCCTGATTAAACCCGCTAATCAACTGACTCTGTTTTTCGGCTTCCAATATGTACCACATTTCTGTTTTTCCAAACGATTGATGACGCTTTTCAGCCAGTTTGTCATCAGGATGAACCTGAATTGAAAGCCAGTCATTGGCATCGATAAACTTGATTAAAACCGGAAACACTTCTCCATATTCATAAAAAAGTTTATCGCCTACCAAATCACCCATAAAGATTTCCACCAGCTCATTTAAGGTGTTTCCTTTCAAATTTCCATTCAAGACTACCGACTCATTGCCCGGGACGCCGGATAACACCCAGGCTTCCCCGCCCTGCAATGAAGGAGCATCAGGCATATTTAATTTATTCTTCAGTTTGTTGCCACCCCATATTTTTTCAATATATACGGGTTTAAATTTCAGCGGATATAATAGTTCCATATATTTTTATTTTGCTTCTGTGTTTATGCAAAAGTAAAAAACCAACTGTAATCCAAGACTAATTCATAAAAAAACATCTGAAAGAACGTATAGTTTTCTATTTTTGTCAACATAAACAAATGATATGATCAAACAGATCGGTGTTTTTTGCGGT
Source organism: Bacteroidota bacterium (assembly GCA_051748205.1). Taxonomy (GTDB): domain Bacteria; phylum Bacteroidota; class Bacteroidia; order Bacteroidales; family PWNQ01; genus PWNQ01. The sequence goes on from JBNJHE010000012.1 coordinate 32,500, forward strand.
TCTTCTGTTGGCCGCCACCCGGCATATAAAGCTGCGGCAGAAGAAATGGGAAGCTTATTTGCGTCCCGCCATATCAGCATGATATATGGAGGGGGAAATATTGGTTTGATGGGCGCTATGGCTGACACCATGCTCCAACATCATGGTTTGGTAAAAGGAGTTATTCCGGAAAGCCTGTTAGGGAAAGAGCTTGCCCATGGAGGGGCACAGGAAATGCTCATTGTCAACGACCTGAAGGAGCGCAAGGATATTATGATTAATAGTGCTGATGCTTTTATTGTATTACCCGGAGGGTTTGGGACTTATGATGAACTTTTTGAGGTTATTACCTTGTTGCAACTGGAAGTTATAGAAAAGCCCATTGGGATATTAAATGTTCAGGCCTATTTTGATCCACTGATACAATTAATGAATAAGGGTGTTGAAGAACAATTTATCAAAGCATCCCACCGCGATAATGTAATCGTAGAGACGGATGCTACCGCTCTGCTGGATTGCCTAATGGCGTTCCATCCCAGAAAAAACGACCCGGCCTGGATAGATTCCCTGAAAAAAGAAAACCGCTACTTATGATTATCATTGGAATAACAGGCACTCTGGGTGCCGGAAAAGGTACCATCGTAGACTATTTGGTGCAGCATATGGGCTTTAGACATTTCTCCGTCCGTGCTTTTTTAGCCAAAGAAGTTAAAGAGCGGAATTTACCGCTAAACCGTGACAGCTTAAGAACAGTCGCAAATGAACTGCGTGCCTGCCATTCTCCTTCTTATATCGCTGAAGCGCTTTATGCTGAGGCAGCCAAGACAGGAGATAATTGTGTGATCGAAAGTATTCGCACTCCCGGAGAAGTTGAGGCCTTAAAGAAAAGAGGTTCATTTTTCTTATTTGCTGTAGATGCCAAACCAGAGTTACGATATCAACGAATTATCCAGCGTGATTCAGAAACAGACCAGGTCTCTTTCCAAACATTTTTGGAAAATGAAAAACTGGAGATGCAATCCGACGATCCAAATAAACAGAATATCCAGGCTTGCATCAATCAGGCAAACTTTATCTTTAAAAACGATGGCAATAAAGACGACCTGTATAAACAGCTAAAACAGGTTCTTCAGCAAATCAAAAATACACCAAAACACTGACAGCGGCTACTGGCTTGTGCTTCCCTTTTTCTGCTGCTCCAGATAATTGACGGCTTCTTTAAAGCCTGAGTCTATCTGATTTAGGGTAGGATAAAAACCTTCATTATCAAAAAGGTTACGTCCGATAAAAGCCTTCATTCGATATCGGATAAACTCCTGTGCTTTATTAAATTCATTTTGCTTTACAGTCATTCCGCTATTGCTAATATAGGTTTTAAAATTGTTCATCAGCGTAGACGAGACCTGAAATTCCCGGTTAAAGTCTTCAGCCAAAGGATATTGCTGAAAGGCCGCCCTGTTTTTATCGGTATATTGAAAAGCAAAACGAAAAATCAACCCACGTTGAACAAGTTCTTGTGCAAGATCGTTGGGCCATTCTGACTGAAGGGGAATAAAAATATCGGGATAAATTCCACCGCCACCATAAACCGTGTCTCCATCCTGGGTCAGATAAAATTCAGCACTATCTCGTGGAACAGAATCTTCACTGTTCATTTCACCGGCCTGATAACGATTTAATAGCTCCAGGTAATAATCCTCTGGATTACCGTTTTTATAAGATTTTTGAATACTGCGGCCAGAAGGAGTGTGGTAACGGGCAACCGTTAACCGAATTGCGCCACCATTTTCCAGTTGCATTTGTTCCTGCACCAAGCCTTTACCAAAAGAGCGTCTGCCAATGATAGTGCCCCTGCCATTGTCTTGCACAGCCCCAGCAACAATTTCACTGGCAGAAGCCGACAACTCATCAATCAATACAACCAAAGCACCCTGTTCAAATACCCCGTAATTGGTTCCTTCCTCTTCACGTCTTGGGCGACTTTTTCCTTCCGTATAAACAATTAGTTCGCCTTTTTTCAAAAACTCATCTGCAACCCGGATAGCCGCAGATAAGTAACCTCCTCCGTTTCCACGCAAATCCAGAATCAACTCCTGCATCCCTTCTGCTTTCAACTCTTTCAGGGCTTCATGAAGCTCTTCGTCGGTGGTAGCACTAAATTTATTCAGTTTTACGTAGGCAGTCGTTTGATTCACCATATAGGCTATATCAAGACTATAGGTAGGAATTTTGCCCCGCTTAATGTCAAAATTCATAATCTCTTTACTGCCAGGCCTGAAGATATCAACCTCCACTTTTGTCCCTTTTGGCCCTTTAAGCATTCTTACAATGCTATCGGTAGGAATATTTTCTCCTGCAACAGATTTTCCATTCACTTTTACAATACGATCACCGGCCATAATACCCACCTTTTCTGAAGGTCCCTGAGGAATCGCCTGTATCACAATAATGGTATCCTTTACCATACGAAACTGTACTCCAATGCCATCAAAATTCCCTTCCAGAGGGTCATTGAGCTCATCAAAACGACCTGGTGGAATATAATCGGAATGCGGATCCAGCGTTTCCAGTAAACTCTTTACTGCCGCAACGCCTATCTCTTCGGCTGACAGCTCATCCACATAATCCTGCTGTATCAAATTGATCACATCTATCAAATGACCGTAGGCCCGGTCCTCTGTTTTAAACATCGACCAACCAGAACCCGGCGTTATTGTCATATGATTGCCTAAAAAAATGCCGATCAGCAATACAAAAGATAAGAGTACAGGTAAATATATTTTTAGCCCAGGCTTTTTCATAATTCTTTGTTTTCTATTTGGCAAAAGTAAAAAAAATATAAACCAAGCCATGATCCTTCTATGGCAGAACACACACCGGCATGATTAAAATGAAATTAAAATATCATGCCTGGAAGATAATGTGTCATGGCGACTTCCACCATATAAATACCGGGGATACATTCAATAAAATTATGAATAGATGGATTATTTTCTTATTTTTGACAGACCAATAATACATAAACCATGAACAAAAAATTTAATTCTGCTCTTTTCACCATCACCTATTTTACTATGAGTGCCGGCCTGATTATCGGGGTTACGCTAAAACTCTTCAATAATCCTATTGGGAATGTATTGACTGCAATAGCTATTGTTTTTGGTGTAATCGCCATGATAATTGAAAACATTTTGCAAAAAAAGTGCCTGCATCAGCTAAAAGACGAGAACAAAGAACTGAAAAAGGCAAAGCAAAAACTGGAACAACAAATAGAAGAGATAAAAGCATCGTCAAAAAAATGAGGATCAGCAGGAAACAGGATCTGTCCACTAATCACCCCTTTGATTCAGCATTTACCCACTGCAATCATTTTTCTTTTTCTACGGCTAGTTTTTTAAATCCTCCTTTGATAAATTCGCGGTTCAGTCGAGCAATATGAGCCAGGCTAATACCCTTGGGACATTCTGCCTCACAAGCACCGGTATTAGTACAAGAGCCAAATCCTAACTCATCCATTTTGGCGACCATGCTATGAGCCCGCTTAAGACCTTCGACTTTTCCCTGGGGCAACAAAGCAAACTGCGATACTTTAGCGGCAACAAAAAGCATAGCAGAAGAATTTTTACAGGCAGCCACGCATGCTCCACAGCCAATACATTCGGCTGCATCAAAGGCCTCTTCGGCAAGTGATTTTGCCAGCGGATAGGTGTTAGCATCAGGAACAGCACTGACATCCACATCAATAAAACCACCAGCTTCCATGATTTTTTCAAAAGCAGAGCGGTCTACCACTAAATCTTTGATAACAGGAAAAGATTGAGTTCTCCAGGGCTCGACCGTAATAGTATCCCCATCTTTAAATGCTTTCATATTAAGCTGACAGCTGGTAATCTCTTGTCCCGGTCCATGTGGATGGCCGTTAATCATCATAGCACAACTGCCACAAATACCCTCCCGGCAATCATGCTCAAACGCTACAGTATCTTTGCCTTCAGCTATAAGCTTTTCATTCAACGCATCCAGCATTTCCAAAAATGTCATGTCCTGTGAGGCATTTTCCAAATGATACGTTTCAAACCTCCCTTTTTCCTGAGGACTCTTCTGACGCCATATTTTTAAGGTAAGTTTCATCTGT
>JBNJHE010000013.1:0-36414 GCA_051748205.1 Bacteroidota bacterium
CATTCAGGTTTGACCAATTTCCCTATTTCCGACAATTCCATTTCACCATCATATATTTCACCAAAAAAATGTTCACGATGTTTGGTGCAAATGGTAATAAAATAAGCGCCATGCCAACCATAATCCCAATTTTGCAATCGGGTCGATGGGATCCGGTATTTATTGCGAAATCTTTCCTGTCCCATATAATTTACTGTTATTATTTGAATTATATATCTAAATTAATCATTTTTCCAATAAAAGGCAATATTTTTTCGGGATTTTTTAAAAATCAAATGGTATTCGATTTTAATCGTGGCCGTTTTTTGCGGGATTGGCGGGATTGTGGCGAATACGCGGGGGTTGCACGGTGGGTTTATGCCGGGTTTGTGGCGATGACGTCGTTGTAGAGACGCAATGCATTGCGTCTCTACGTTGATATATTTAAATTCCTTACCTTTGCCTGCGGTAATAGATGGTTTAACATAATTATATGTCATTGATGGAGCATCAATTAAGCGTTGGTTTAAAAGGCAAAACAGAAAAAGTTGTAGAAACACAGGAGACGGCAGCGGCTTATGGGTCGGGCCTGGTTGAGGTATATGCTACGCCGGCCATGATTGCTTTGATGGAAAAGACTGCCCTTAACGCTGTTGCAGATAAGCTGCCTGACGGTTTGAATTCGGTTGGGATAAAAGTAGACATCAGGCATCTGAAAGCTACGCCGGTTGGGATGAAAGTGTGGTGTGAGGCTGTGCTTACTGGCGTTGACGGGAATAAGCTTACTTTTGATGTGCAGGCTTTTGATGAAGAAGGTAAGATTGGATCTGGATCTCACGAGCGATTTATTATCGATGAAAAACGTTTTATGAACAAATTTACGAGCCGCTAATTCGATGGAAAAACCCCTTAATGCATTTATTGCCAAAACTATGGCAGGCCTGGAGCCTGTGCTGGAACAGGAGCTGCTGGCAATCGGAGCGCAGGAAACGCAACAAGTGAATCGTGCTGTTATTTTTAAAGGAACTAAGCAGGTGATGTATAAGGCCAACTACTGGTCTTTTACGGCACTGCGAATATTGAAAAAAATAGCTGAATTTGATGTGGAGGATGAAAATGACCTTTATAACAAAATCAAAGAAATAAAGTGGTATAAGCTGGTAGCTGTGGATGGGACTATTTCCATTGATACTTTTCTCCATAACTCTACAATGACGCATACGCATTATGTCTCACAAAAGACAAAGGATGCTATTGTTGATCAGTTTCGCGACATGTTTAATCAACGACCTTCTGTTGATTCTATTAATCCTGACTTACGGATCAATTTACATATTTATAAAAACCACTGCACACTTAGTTTGGATAGCAGTGGAGACTCATTACATCGCCGGGGTTATCGTCAGGACACCAATAAAGCACCGCTCAATGAAGTGCTGGCTGCCGGAATGCTTAAGCTTGCCGGTTTTGATGGCTCTCAAAATCTCCTGGACCCCATGTGTGGTTCTGCTACGATTTTGATTGAAGCTGCCCTGATGGCTTCCCATATGCCTGCCGGCTTTTACCGTGAGCGGTATGGCTTTGAAACCTGGATGGATTTTGAGCCGTTGTTGTGGAAGGACATTAAAAATGAGGCTATCAACTTTCAGCAAGACCCGGAAGTGGAATTTGTTGGCTTTGATATGAACTCCATTACCCTGAATAAAGCAAAGGAAAATGTCCGGGCGGCAAAACTGCACTACGATATTCGCCTTGAAAATGTCGAATTTAGCAAAAGCAAAAAGCCATTTGAACAGGGCCTTATTATCATGAATCCACCTTATGGTGAACGCATGAAAAAGCAGGACCTCAATGCGTTTTATACCATGATAGGGGATACCCTAAAGAATGAATATTCTGGTTTTCAGGCCTGGATTATCTCATCCGATTTGGAGGCCTTGAAGCATATCGGCCTTAAAGCTTCTGATAAAAATGTCCTATACAATGGACCTTTGGAGTGTCGCTTTAATGCTTATGATCTTTACCAGGGCAGTCACAACCCACTTTAGCTAACTTTCGGGCTTTACAAATAGTCTAAGCTGTCTGTTTTTTGTCCTGTGAATGGCGCTATTGCCCGTTCATAAATGCCGTGGATGTAAGCAATGGTCATTCCATAGTTGGTTACGGGGATGCCGGCATCGATTGCTGGTTTCAAACGACCGGTGATTTGTTTTTGGGTTAAAACACAGCCGCCACACTGAACCACCAGTGCATAATCATGGATATCCCTGGGCAAATCATTCAATCCAGACACAACATCAAAATCCAGTCTTTTGCCGGTAAACTGGCTCAGCCAGCGTGGGATTTTCATCCGCCCGATGTCATCACAGGAGACATGATGTGTGCAGGATTCCAGGATTAACAGGCGATCGCCGTCTTTTAGGTCTGAAATAGTGGGTGTCCCTTGCAGATAGTGATCAAAATCGCCTTTATAGCGGGCCAGCATTATGCTAAAGCTCGTTAGCGGGATATGATCGGGTATTGCTGCAGCTGCTTTCAGAAATACCTGGCTGTCGGTAACTACCAGTGCCGGCTCTGGCTTTAGTTTTCGCATTAGGCTGTCTACCTCGCGTTCTTTGACCACAACAGCGGTGCAATCATTGTCCAGAATGTCACGGATGGCTTGAACCTGAGGAAGAATTAGGCGGCCCTGGGGCGCCTCCAGGTCAATAGGCGTTATCAGTAGAACCAGATCACCATACCTGATCAAATCACCCAATAAATTCCGCGAAGTGTATGCCGATTCCGGCATCTTTGCCCTGATCAGACGAATCAGGTCCTCGCGCCCTTTCATTTGAAGTGCACTGTACTCTAAAATGTTTTTACCATATAATTTGGTTGTGCTTTCTTTTAATTGGCTGCTTAATCCTTTCAAATCACTTTTGTTGTGAACAAGCACATAAGGAACATGCTGATTGTTGAACGAATCAATGAGTTGCTTTTCGGCTTCTCCCAATTTGTTGTCAGTGATGACCAGGATAGCAAAGTCGATCTGCTGTATTATCGCTTTTGATTTTCTTACCCGTTTTGCGCCTAATTCTCCTGTGTCGTCAATACCGGCAGTGTCTACCAGCACAACAGGTCCAATACCGGTGATCTCCATAGATTTTTTAACCGGATCAGTGGTTGTTCCGGCATGATCGGATACAATAGCAATATCCTGTCCGGCAAGCGAATTTATGATAGAGCTTTTGCCGTTATTGCGGCGTCCAAAGATTCCTATATGGGGTTTGCTTTCTTTTCCTTTTGACATACTTAAGTGCTTTATTCTTTGATAATATCCTGTATCTTAAATCCTGTCTTTAACAGATTTTCAGGTTTCAGAATCTCTTCCAGCTGTTGGCTGTCTATCAGATTTAATTGTGCATTGGCTGTAAAAATATCGAGCTGCTGTGCTTTCATGTGTTGAGCCAGGGCCCCGGACTGATGATATCCAAGATAGGGGATTAGGGCTGTGGATATGGATGGGCTGTGGTATAGTTTTGCTTTTGAGCTCTCAGTATTAATTGTAAGTCCGGTGAGCACGTTTTTTGTCATGCTTTGCGTGGCAGCAATCAGAAGTTTCAGGCTCTCAATCATGGCATTTCCCAGTGCCGGGAGATACGCATTTAAATCGAGGGCCCCTTTACCGGCCAGGTTGCTGATAAGCATGTCGTTGGCATATACTTTTTGTGCAGCGCTAATCACAAATTCACAGATAACCGGATTTACTTTTCCTGGCATCGCTGATGAACCAGCCTGTACCGGCGGAAGCATGATATCCTTTGACTGGTTGAAATCTGACGCTAAAAGCCGCAGGTCGGCACTCATTTTTTCCAGATTCACTGCTTGCGACTTTAGTATGGCATGCACCTCGACAAAAACATCCAGGTTGCTGGTGGTATCCGACATGTTTTCACTTCTGCTAAAGGGAAATGCGGTGAGTTTACGGAGTGAATTTACCACTTCCATTATAAAATACTGTGGTACAGTAAGTCCAGTGCCTATGGCGCCGCCGCCCAGATTGACTACTTTGATGCGCTCAAAACATCTTGAAATGCGCCACCAATCGCGGGATAATGCTTCGCTATAGTTCGCAAACAGCTTTCCCCAGGACGAAGGTACGGCCTCTTGCATTTGTGTATAGCCAATCCTGATATCATGCCGGTGACGGGTTTCCAGATCTTCGGTCTTTGTTCTTAGCTCGTTAATGCTGTCCTCAAGCGCTGACAGCAGCCTGGTGATGGCTACCCTGAGCGATGTTGGTATGACATCATTGGTGGACTGATATATATTCGCATGTTCTATTGGGTCGACATATTGATATTCTCCTGCCTGATGACCGGTTTTTAGTAAACTTAGGTTGGCAATTATTTCGTTAACATTCATGTTGATGCTGGTGCCGGCGCCTCCTGAAATGGCTGGCACAATAAAGTGCTCATAGTGTTTTCCTTCTGCTACTTCCGTAGCCGAGGTTATCATGGCTTCCAGAATATTGTCAGGGATAAGATCAAATGGCAGTGATTGATGTGGGTATTTTTGATGTACCGCTTTTTTGAATTTTTGATAGGTTTGGTAAACTCCTAATTTTGTTAAACCAATGGCCTGATACCATTCTTTTTTAAACGGGTTGTCATCCGGGAAATTTTCTTTTGCCCGTAAGGCATGAATTCCAAACAGAGCATTGGCTGGGATATCCATGCTTCCGATAATATCTGTTTCTGTCCTCATAGCTGTGATGTTCGGACTCAAATATACGGTATTTTTATGAGTCCCGATTATACCTAATGCTCCGATGTGCTGTAAAAAAACGGCTTGCAGGTATTGCAAGCCGTTTTTTGAGATGCTGTTTGTTGAAGGATTATCCTCCAAAATCGTCGAGATCAATATTTTCTTCCGGAACGCCCAAATCATCGAGCATTTTTAACACAGATTCGTTCATAATAGGAGGTCCGCAAAGGTAATATTCAATTTCTTCCGGTTCTTCATGTTTACTAAGATATTCCTCAAGCACAACCTGATGAATAAAGCCAGTGTATCCATCCCAATTATCTTCTTCGAGTGGTTCGGAAAGGGCAATATTAAAGGTAAAATTCTCAAAATTACGCTCAATTTCTCTAAACTCTTCTTCATAGAAGATCTCACGTTTCGATCGTGCTCCATACCAGTAGGATACCTTGCGGTCTGTCTTAAGTGTTTTGAAAAGATGGAAGATATGTGATCGTAAAGGAGCCATGCCGGCACCACCGCCAATATATACCATTTCTTTGTCGGTATCCTTGATGAAAAAGTCTCCGTATGGTCCGGAGATATCGACTTTGTCGCCTGGCTTAAGCGAAAAGATATAGGAGGAAGCAATTCCCGGAGGCACATTCATAAAGCGATTTTTATCACGATCCCATGGAGGCGTGGCTATACGAATATTTAATTTTACAATATTTCCTTCTGCAGGGTAATTTGCCATAGAATAGGCCCGGAATATCTCTTCGGAATTTTTTGCTTTCAGGTCAAAAAGATTTGAGTTTTCCCAGTCATCGCGATATTCTTCTTCTATTTCGATGTCTTTTCCAAAGTCGATCTGATATTTCGGGATATCAATTTGAATATATCCTCCCGACTTGAAATCCAGCGTTTCGCCTTCGGGCAATTTGACTACAAACTCTTTAATAAAGGTTGCCACATTTTTGTTAGAGATCACTTCGCATTCCCATTTTTTAATGCCAAAGATTTCTTTAGGGATGGAGATGTCAAGATCGTTTTTCACTTTAACCTGACAGCTCAATCGCCAGTCGTCTTTCTGCTCTTTACGGCTAAAAAAGCCTTTTTCCGTTGGCAGTATGTCACCCGCTCCTTCATGAATTTGGCAGGTACATGTTCCGCAGGTTCCCTGTCCACCGCAGGCGGAGGGTAGATATATTTTGTTTTGCGAGAGTGTATTTAATAGCGTATCTCCTGGCTTTACCGTTAACTCTTTCTCTTTGTTGATGGTTACGGTGACTTCGCCCTGGGGCGTCAGCTTTTTCTTGGCATATAAAAGTATGGATACCAACAACAGGATCACAAATAAAAAGACACCAACACTGGCTAAAATGATAGTGGTTATGGAAGCATCAAGCAATATCATTGGAATAATTTTTAGATTTACAATTCAATACCCATAAAGGCCATAAAGGCAATACCCATAAGCCCTGTAATAATAAAGGTAATTCCTAAACCGCGCAATGGCGCCGGAACATTGGAATACCGGATTTTTTCCCTGATAGCGGCAATTGCCACTATGGCCAGAAACCAACCTACACCAGAACCCAATCCAAAAACTGTGGCTTCGGCAATGTTGTTGTAATCCCTTTCCTGCATAAACAAAGAGCCGCCTAATATTGAACAGTTCACGGCTATCAATGGCAGAAAAATCCCCAGATTGGCATAAAGCGTGGGGGAGAACTTCTCGATTACCATCTCTACAAGCTGAACCATTGAGGCTATTACGGCTATAAACATGATAAACGACAAAAAGCTCAGGTCGATCGTAGCAAATTCCGGCCCAAGCCACGACAGAGCACCATCGGCCAGCAAATATTCGTTGATTAGATAGTCAACAGGCACGGTTATGCCTAAAACAAAAACAACAGCCAAACCAAGTCCCGTTGATGTCTCTACTGTTTTTGATACCGCCAGGTAAGAACACATGCCCAGGAAATAGGCGAAAATCATGTTCTCTACAAATATGGCTTTGATAAATATGTCAAATAAATTTTCCATGATCCTTTTCTTGACAGGGTTCTATTAACTTATATCAATTAATTCGGAATTTCGTGAGCGGTGTATCCAAATAATAATACCCACCACAAACAGCGCTGCTGGTGGAAGAATCATCAGGCCGTTATCCACATAGCCAATGTTGTATAGGCCTATGGTCTCAAACACCGGATATCCAAATACTTCACCCGAGCCAAAAAGCTCGCGGAAAAAGCCCACGACGATCAAAATCCATCCATAGCCGGCAGCATTGCCTATGCCATCTAAAAACGAAGGCCAGGGCTTGTTGCTGGAGGCAAAGGCTTCCAGGCGGCCCATTATAATGCAGTTGGTGATGATCAGACCCACAAATACTGAAAGCTGCTTGCTGACATCATAAAGAAATGCTTCCAGTATTTCATCGGTTAAAACCACCAATGAGGCTATTACTGTCAGCATTACGATGATCCTGATGCGGGGCGGAATCAGATTACGCATGATCGAAATAATGACATTCGAAACGCCCATAATTACAATGACACTCAATGCCATTACCACAGAAGGTTCAAGCTTTACCGTGATGGCCAGGGCAGAACATATTCCCAGTACCTGAACTGTAATTGGGTTGTTCTTGACCATGGGTTCTGATAATAGCTTCCTGTTTTTTGACGAAAACAGGGGCTCTCTTTCTTTTGCTTCAGCCATAATCTACTGATGTTTTTTTATGTACGGTAAATAATAACTTAATACGTTTTCAATCATATCGGAAACACCATCGCTGGTGATAGTGCCTCCGGAGATTGCATCTACGCCATGTTCGGATGAAATAGGGCTGTTCTCCACTCCACCCTTAATGACTTTCACGGATACAAATTCATTCTGATCATTAAAGATTTTTGTGTTTTTAAACTGGTCAGAAAATTCATCGGTGTTAATTTCAGCACCCAAGCCGGGTGTTTCTCCCTGATGATCAAAGCTGGCGCCGGCAATGGTATTTAAATCTTTTTCTAATGCAATATTTCCCCAGACCGGCCCCCATAAGCCTTTGCCTCTTACCGGGATGATAAACAATGAGTCGTCTTCCGGCCCCTGTATGACATACATCGGCAGGTGAGGGGAGGCTTGCTGGTTTCCTGCTTCAAATTGTTTTATTGTTTCCAGCATTTTTTTTAAATCAATTTCAAATGCTCGCTCCGAGCCTTTCGAAAATCCTTCTTCTTCACCCTGGTAGATGCTTAAAATATTGCCTTCAAGGTCGAGCATATATTCGGCCAACAGGCGTTGCTTGTAAGTGTTGATTGCTTGATCGCGCTCAACCTCAATGTTTGCAGAGCTGAGGATGGCCTGCATTTTCTCTGCATCCTTATTGGCTTCCTGCATGGGCTTTAAGATGGTGGCTACCGCCGTTAAGATTGCAGCTACCAAAACAACCATGATCGTGGCAAAACGGAATATGTATGAATTTGACATTGTTTTGAAGTTTGTAGTTATGCTGATTTTAATTTAGCCCGCTTCATACGGTGTTTGATGTTGGATTGTATGACATAATGGTCGATCAATGGAGCCATCACATTCATAAATAGTATGGCAAGCATAATTCCTTCCGGATAGGCCGGATTAAATACTCTGATCAAAATACCCAGGAATCCGATTAAAAACCCGTAGATATATTTGCCTTTTGTGGTTTGCGTTGCTGAAACCGGGTCCGTAGCCATAAAAACAACACCAAAGGCAAAGCCGCCCATTACCAGTTGCTGGTGAGCCGGGATTTGCATAAATTCGTTGGCACCCCATAGGTTGAATAGCAGCCCCATAATATACCCACCCAACACGGCGGTAAGCATAATGCGCCAGCTGCCTACTCCGGTAAACAAAAGGATAATGGCCCCGACTATGATCAGGGCTGTCGAGGTTTCTCCTATCGATCCCGGGATAAATCCGAAAAACATATCCCAAAAATCAGGGATACTGGAGGTGTTTCCTGCAGCCGCTTCTGCCAGCGGTGTAGCTCCTGTTGTAGCATCTGCGGCATTCCCGGCTATCCACACTTTGTCTCCCGACATATACGCCGGATAGGCAAAGAACAGGAAAGCACGCGCGGTAAGGGCCGGATTCAGAATGTTCATCCCCGTGCCTCCAAATACCTCCTTGCCTAGAATAACGGCAAAGGCGGTGGCCAGGGCAACCATCCATAGAGGAATGGTTGGTGGCAAAACCAAGGGAATTAGCATGCCCGAAACCAAAAATCCTTCGTTGATTTCATGACCCCGAATCTGAGCAAAAAAGAACTCTATGGCCAATCCGGTTACGTATGAAACGACAACGATAGGCAGAACTTTTATTAAACCGTAGCCGACTATCGTCCAAAACTCCGGCATGGTTTCGGCTCCTTGAAAATGCTGGTATCCGACATTCCATATGCCAAACAGCAGGGCCGGAACCATGGCTAATACAACCGTTGCCATGGTGCGTTTCATGTCAATAGCATCCCGAATATGACTTCCTTTGCTTGTTACCTTGTTGGGAACAAAAAGAAAAGTCTCAAAACCATCGAAAACGGAGTGTAGTTTTTCAAGCTTTCCTCCTTTTTCGAAATGCGGTTTTATCTTATCTACGTAATTTCTTAAAGCTTTCATCAATCAGCTTTTATTTTGTTTTTGATAACATTAACATTCCTGTACATCCTACATTAATTCTTTTCTGGCTTCCTCCAGTCCTTTATGAACGATATCCTGTATTTCGGTTTTGGATGTGTCGATAAATTCACAAAGCGCAAAATCTTCCGGTGCAATTTCATATATGCCCAGCTTTTCCATCTCTTCAATATCATTGATGATAATTGCTTTTAGCAAATGCATCGGATAGATGTCGAACGGAAATACCTGTTCAAATTTGCCTGTCATAACCAAAGCTCTGTGGCCCCCCTTTAAATTTGTGTCTATCCGATATTTTTTCTTTGGACGAAGCCAGGAGAAATAGGTATGCGAGGTGCTGAACTTGTTAAACCCTGGAGTAGCCCATCCGACAAATTCGTAATAGTCGCCTTCCGGAATTACTGTGACCTGATGATCGTACAAGCCTACAAAGCCTTTGTCGTAGATCTTGTCGCCGGTAAGGACATTGCCACTAATAAAACGCACATGGTCGTTCTTAAGATTGTCTTTTACCATTGGTTCAATCGAAGTGCCGGCAAAGGTTTTAAAATATTGTGGTTTTTTTACTTCCGACCCTGTCAGGGCAATGAGCCTGCTTGTATCATAGTGTCCGGTCAGAAAAAAACGACCGATAGCAATAAGGTTTTGAACATTCACATGCCAAACCACTTCGTCTTTGGCAATAGGGTCGATATGATTGATTTGGGGGCCCGGATTACCGGCCGGATGCGGCCCTTTGAATTTGTTGATCTGAACATTGCGGGCATTGGTGAAAACACCTGAGTTTTTTTCTGAGGCGTTTATGTTTAAGTGGATAGTGCCTTCTGTTAATTTTGCCAGGGCATCCAATCCGGCCTGAAACTCTTCCCCTTTCCCATGAGCCATGAAGCTAAGGTCGGGTGCTAAAGGATGTGTGTCAAAAGCGGATATAAAGATGGACTTTGGCTTGTCTTCAGGGTGGGCAATTACCTCAAAAGGCCTGCGCCGTATGCTGGCCCATAAACCACTTGCTAAAAGCAATTCTTTGATTTCTTCGGCTGCGAGACTGCCCGCTGTGCCGATGTCAAATTGCTCATACTCCTGCTTGCCGTCGGAGGCAATTACAACTTCTTCAATGACTCGTTTTGGCCCACGATTGATGGCCTCAATAGTGCCACTGACAGGTGAAGTGAATTTTACCTTTTCATTGTACTTGTCATAAAACAAGGCCGTCCCGGCTTTTACCCGGGCTCCTTCTTTTTTCAAGAGCTTTGGAAATACACCGGTGAACTCGGTGGGCTTTAGCGCATAACGGGCAGCGTCAATATTTGTTACAATTTTTTCTGCTGCCCCTTCCAGCGGTATGTCCAGCCCCTTTTTGATTTTTATTGCCTTTCCCATAGTGAAGGTTGTCAATATTTTTCTATAGTTGCAAATCTATAACAAAAAACTTTGTGAAAGGTTTCACAAATTCTATTATGCAAAAGTAATTAAATGATTATTAGCATATGTTATAAATACCAGAAATATTAAACCACTGAAAAACAGTAATATGTGTTTTTTGTTCTATGCAGGTGATTATTTCAGCGACTTTGCTTAATTTTACAAATTCTAAATAAAAATAAAATTTTTAGCAAAATAAAGTAAAAGTTATTGATTATGAGCTATACAGAAAATCAGGTGTTGGAAGCTTTACGTAAAGTAGAGCATCCGGAAAAGAAGAAAAATATTGTTGACCTACAGATGATCAATGATATTGAGATTAAAGGAAACGAGATCCATTTTTCGTTGATCTTTGAAAAGTCGAATGATCCATTTATCAAATCCTTGCGTCAGGCCTCGGTGAAAAGTATTAAGGAGCACATGGGGCCGGATGTTAACATTGAGGGGAATATTCATGTTGTAGCCAAACAAAAGGTAGAAGTGAAAAAAATGGATGCGGGAAAAAAATCGGCATCACAGGATATTATTTCCTTGCCCGGAGTAAAAAATATTATTGCAGTCGCTTCAGGCAAAGGTGGTGTAGGGAAATCCATGGTTGCAGCTAACCTGGCAGTAAGCCTTGCTCAGACAGGAGCGAAGGTGTCTCTGGTGGATGCTGATATTTATGGTCCTTCTGTGCCTATGATGTTTGATGTGGTGAACGAAAAACCCGCAGCTACTGAAGTGAACGGCAAAACAAAAATATTGCCTTTTGAAAAATACGGTATCAAATTGCTGTCGATCGGATTTTTTGTAGATCCTAATCAGGCCCTTATCTGGCGCGGCCCAATGGCCTCCAATGCGTTAAAGCAATTGTTTACCGAGGCCGAGTGGGGCGAAGCGGACTATCTGGTTTTGGATCTGCCTCCCGGTACAGGCGATATCCATTTGACTCTGGTGCAGTCGTTGGCCGTTACCGGCGCTATTATTGTTACAACACCCCAGGAAATGGCTTTGGCTGATGCACGTAAAGGTGTTGGGATGTTTTTGCAGGATAAAATCAATGTGCCTGTACTGGGCGTGGTGGAAAATATGTCTTATTTCTCTCCTGATGATATGCCGGATAAAAAATATTACCTCTTTGGAAAAGAAGGTGGAAAGCGAATGGCTGAGGATATGGGGATTCCCTTGTTGGGGCAAATACCTATTGATGAGAAAATTATGCGATCGGGCGAAAGTGGAAAACCGGAAGCACTGAACTGGGATTCACCTATTGGCAAAGCCTTTAAGCAATTAGCTGAAAAAGCTAAAGAGCAGGTTGATATCCGCAATGCAACTATGGACCCTACAGAAGTCGTTAGGATCGACCCGAATGCTGAAGGTTGTAGTTATTAATCTTTGAAAAACCCGCTGATATACTGATGTTATAATAGCTGTGCAGTGGGTTTTTTTATGCTTTACATATCAGAAAACATAATTTGACAAAAAATCATATCTTTGTTACCAAAATATTAGTCTATGGAAAAACAAGTGCTGGAGCAAAAAGTCCAAAATGTTATAGATCAGATCAGACCTTATCTGGAGGCTGACGGAGGAAATATTCAGTTTGTCAGTTTAACTGATGATAATGTGGTGAATGTTGAATTGCAGGGAGCATGTGCAACCTGTCCGATGAGTATCATGACACTGAAACAGGGAGTAGAGCAGGCTATGATTAAAGCATTGCCCCAAATCAAATCGGTAGAGGCGATTAATTTACCGGATAACATGCCTCCGATGGGATAACACGCTGATAAAGGGTGTTGTTATTTTTAAAAGCTGATTCCCTAAGAATCAGCTTAGATATTTGGCTACTATCGGCATACGCCGACCCATGCCAAAGGCTTTTGGTGAAACCCGCAGTACCGGCGGCGCCTGATAGCGTTTGTGCTCACTGTTGTTAACCAGTGTTATAGTTTTCCTGACGATCGATTCCTCAAAGCCCGATTCAATAATTTTTTGTGGATCTTGTTGTAATTCAATATAGTGATATAGAATCTGATCCAGGATGTTGTAATCGGGTAATGAATCACTATCTTTTTGGTCGGGTCTGAGTTCTGCCGATGGTGGCTTTGTCAGAATGTTCGACGGAATGATTTCCTGATTCCTGTTTATGTAGTGGGCCAGCTCATAAACTTCTGTTTTGTATAAGTCGCCGATTACCGAAATCCCCCCACACATATCACCGTAAAGTGTTCCGTATCCAACTGCAGCTTCACTCTTGTTCGAAGTGTTTAGCAGGATATGTCCAAACTTATTGCTATAAGCCATAAGCAAGACTGCCCGTGAGCGAGCTTGTATGTTTTCCTCTGCTATATTAAAAGGTAAATGACTAAAATAAGGCGCCAGGGCTTTGGTATAGGAAGTGTAAATCTCTTCTATGGAAATGATGCTGTATGCTGTCCCCAGATTTTTGCATAGCTCGATAGAGTCGTCTACAGAATGGCTGCTGGAGAATTCTGAGGGCATAATCAGTGATATGACATTTTCAGCACCCAGAGCTTTCGAGGCCAAAGCCAGTGTCAGGGCTGAGTCAATACCTCCGGATAAACCAAGCACCGCTTTTTTAAAGCCCAGCTTCTGAAAATAGTTTTGAATTCCTAATATTAAGGCCTGTTCTATGCTCTCCATTTTTGGAGGCTTATAAAAGTCAGTGGATGCCCGGGACGCTTCTGAGTTATAGACTTCAAGTGATTCTTTAAAAAAAGGTAATTGATGCAGGATATCTCCTTTGGCATCCATCACCAACGAACCTCCGTCAAAAATTAATTCTGTTTGAGCTCCAACATGATTAACATATACAATAGGTAGATTGTATTGCTTTGCATTTTCTTTTAAAACATCCGAACGTTTTTCGAATTGCGTATGGTCAAAAGGGGAGGCAGCAATATTGATAATCATGTCGGGGCGCTGTTCAATAAGTTTGTCCATAGGATTTACAGCATAAATTGGGCTGTCACCAACACCCCATAAATCTTCACATATGGTGATGGCCAGTTTGTGGCCGTTCAGATCAAATATCCCAAAGTCGTGGCCTGGTTCAAAATACCTGTACTCGTCGAAAATGTCATACGTTGGGAGCAGGCTTTTTCTGGCTATTTGCTTTACACTCCCTTGCTGCAGTATCCAGGCGGCATTAAATAAGCGCTTTCCTTTTTTGGAAGGATTTTTCTGTGGACCGCCAACAATGGCTGTAATGGAGATGCACTCCCTGGCTATGTCTTGCATAGCCTGCTCACACTGATCAATAAAATCATCAAAGCCTAAAAAATCGCGTGGCGGATAACCCGATACAGCAAGTTCGGGGAAGATAACCAGGTCGGCACCCTGTCGTTCTGCCTTCCGGATATTATCTTTGATCTTGTTTGTGTTCTGAGCAAAATTCCCGATGTGGAAGTTGAACTGTGCCAGTGCTATCTTCATAAATCATAGGTTTATGAGGCAATCGTTGAATATGAAAAACAGCGCTACGAATAACGCTGTTTCCCTTGCTTTTCCTTGTCTAAAAAATGATGCCGAACTTAAATTCAATATAGTTGGCTATGGCATTGCCTCGTTTTTCCAAAAGTATGTTATCACGTTTGATAGTGGTGGTAAAACCATTGTTGAAATTCAATGATCCTATCAGTGATACTTCATCTGCAATGGAGTATTCTGCACCCAATCCGATAATCAGCGATTCTCTAAAGAAGGCGACATCGTCATTCAAATCATCACGTTCTTCAGTGGAGGTGTCATGAATATCCTTGCCTGAGGCATTTAGCCGAATCGCTGTGCCGAGTCCGACATTTGCAAAATAGGTGAAATAACCAATTTCGTTGGTTGACATTTTGATCATCAGAGGAATCTGAAGATATTGCAGGTTGTATGTAGATTGAATGTTCCCGGTAAGGTTTGTGGAGTCCTCAGTATCAAAACCGTAATGGTCAAGTTTATCTTCGTATTTTACCTTTCCTCCAAAATAGCTGATATCTATTCCTGTCGAAACGGCATAATTACTCGAGAGTGCAAACTCTGCCAGTAATCCATACGAAAATCCAAGCTTCATTCCATCGTTTTCATATCCCTGTACATCCGGTTTTATCCAGGCCAGGGAAGGTGAAGCATGCAGGCCAAACCGAAAGGGTTGGTAATCTTCATCCTGTGCTTTTACGGTTGAAAGTGTCCATAAAAGGGCTAAACTTAATACAATAATTCTTTTCATATAATCGTAAGTTTTATGTTTTGTTTTCAATAATTTATTTCTGCTTTTCATGGCTTTAGTGTGCAGAATGATTTCTCTTTATGTTAAACGAAACTTATCGAGAAAAGTTAAAGCAAAATTAGATAAATATTTTGTTCATGCTACAATGATAAAAAATCTTTATCAAATTGCGGGGGAATTGTAAATTTGTGCTTGAAATATAGAAAATCATGATACATATAAACAAAGTCTTTTATTTGTTGCTACTGCTTGCTGTTGTTTCCTGTGATCGTTCGCGTAATCTCGAAATAGACACCTCGGATATCAACGTAAATATCGAGATCAGGCGTTATGGTGAGGCACTATTTAGCAGGGATCCGGATCGTTTGGATATTGAACAGATTCAGGATTGGCATAAGGATTATCCTTTTTTTGTTGATGCAGGAGTAGATTCATCGGACTTAAGGGCTTTGGTAGATTATTTACAGGATCCGGTTAATAAGGATTTGTATAAATCCGTAGCTGACACCTATGATACGATACAGGATTTGGAAGCTGAGTTATCCGATTATTTCCGGCATCTAAAGTATTATTTCCCTAACTATCAAGTGCCCACTGTTTACACCTATATTTCCTCGTTGAATATTGAGCAGCCGGTGCTTTATGTAGACACTGTTTTGGCTGTTGGGCTGGATATGTATCTGGGGCGTGGGACCAAATATTATGATATGGCCGGTATCCCTAAGTATATGTCGAAATGGTTTGTTTCTGAACGCATTGTTCCAGATGTGTGTGACGCTATGTTGTCAGAGCAAATTGTAAAACATAAGGATCCTTCTTTGTTGGACTATATGGTGGAGTCGGGAAAGCTGTATTTTTTGATGGATGCCCTGATGCCCTGGAAAGAAGATAATGTAAAAATCCGCTATACAAAAGAACAGTTGAGCTGGATCGAGGAGCATGAAATTTTTGTTTGGGGCTTAATACTTGAAGAAGAACTATTATTTTCCAGGGAGCGTTCAAAAATTAAAAGCTTTATTGATGAGGGCCCGTTTACCAGCACAATCTCGAAAAAAGCACCGCCAAGGATAGCACACTGGCTTGGCTGGCAGATGGTGCGTGCTTATATGGACAAGAATCAGGAGGTGCATATTTCTAAGCTGTTGAATGAAACAGATAGCCGAAAAATCTTAAAGCAATCCGGCTATAAGCCAGCCCAAAAAGCCACGCGTTAGCTGTTTTTGAGGTTGAAATGCAGAAAATCCAAAATATCCTCAGTCCCTTGCCCTGTTTGGGCAGAGCTTAAGAAAATCAGCGGTAATTCCGCCCAGTTTTTTTCCAGCTGTTGTTTCCATAGCTTTATATTTTGAGTTAAGGCATTTTTCGAAGGCTTGTCAGCTTTAGTCAAAATTAAAGCGATAGGGATTTGGTTTGCTCCGCACCAGTTGATAAATTCCAGATCGATGTTTTGAGGGGAATGGCGGCTGTCTAAAAGGACAAAAGAGGTTAGCAGGTTTGACCGGTGCTGAAGATATCCATAGATCATACTCCTTAACTGCCGGATCATTTTTTTTGAGCGTTTGGCATAGCCATAGCCCGGTAAATCAACCCAATACATTTGGCCCTGATTAATGTCGAAATGGTTGATCAGGGTGGTTTTGCCAGGGGTAGAAGAGGTTTTTGCCAGGTGCTTTTTGTTTGCCAATTTGTTTATCAGTGAAGATTTTCCAACATTTGAACGGCCGATAAACGCAAATTCCGGTCGCTCTGGTGGCGGACATTGATTAACATGCGGACTGCTGGTTAAATAGGCTGCGTTTGTGATCTTCATTTAGCTTTTTCTCCCTTGATATTGAGACACATGACGTTCCTTCTTGGTTTCATAAATATCAGAAATCGTGATCATAATACCGGTTTCTTCAACGTTCCCAAAGTGAGGGTTAAGGGATGTTCCAAATGTTTTCATGGTCGAGGATAAGTTCATATAGGCATTCACCAGTGGCGGGATATTTTCGCCATAGCGCCGCACATGCTTTACCAGTAGTCGGTAGTCTTCTTCGTAGGTGTCGCCTGTAAAAATGCTTTTCAGCTCGTCGAGTGGTGTTGAATAGTCAATAGGATTATAGGGCTCGATGAGTTCTTCGTTGTCCGGGAAGTAATGGTGAAGGAAATATAAAATCAGGTCGCGGGCGGTGATATTAAACCTTGGATACATGGTGATTTTCCCAAAGAAGTAATGCACATCAGGGTGGTCGATAAGTAAGGCCCCCAGCCCGTCCCAGAGATTATCCAGCGAATAAATTCCTTTGCGGATGTTGTAGAGTGGCTGATACTTTGGCTGGACAAAAGAACGACCCAATTCGATGAGTTGTGGCATATATTCAGTGATGAAGCGATCGCTGAAACGAAAAAGACGCGATGTGGGGCTTAACGGGATGCCATTTTCGTCTTGACGAATGTTGTATCCCTCAATAAAACGGTAGCCACCAACGATCTCCAAATCTTCAGGGTCCCATACCAAAAGTTGTTGAAAGGGATTGTCCTCCAAATCATAAGCATCCAGATCGCAATCATTCCCTGTGCCGCCACCCGGCTCACGAAAACTGAGCTCCCGCAAGCGCCCGATCTCTCGCATGGTGTTGGGCGCATTGTTTGCGTTGATAATATAGATTTCCCGATGGCCATTATTTGTTTGGCGAACAAACGTATTGCTCGTTAGCTCCTCCTGTATCAAATGCCTGTCAACAGCTTGTATGATTTCTTTCATGATGTGTTTTTTTACACTTGAATTGGTAAAGGTTGATTCTTCCCCAGCGCATAGACCTGTTTCTTAATCAGTGCAGCCCACTCCTGATCTCTTTGCTTTTTGCGGTCAAAATATTCTATAGGAATCGGCTTGCCAATCGTTATAGGTACAGTATTATCTTTTTGCTTGAACATTTCGTTGGGTAAATAGAGCATTTCAATATTGGCCTTAATGCCTAATCCGGTTCGGATATTCGCTAAATTATAAAAAAAGTTTGAATTTCGTCCACCAATATGCACCGGGATAATGTCACGCTTATATTTACGGGCCCTGGATAAAAAGGTCTTCTTCCATTCCGGGTCTTCAATTATGCCGCGTTTTTTGCGGGAAACCAAACCCGCAGGAAAATATAAAATAAGCTGATCAGAAGAAAAGGCTTCGTCAAATCGACGGATGTTTTCCGTATTTGTTCCGTGTTTATTGATGGGTAAAAAAAACTCTTTTACATTTGGGATAAACAATAAGATGTCATTGACTGGAAAAACAAAATTTGTGGTTCTCTTGCCGATGGTATGTATTAAGGCTAACCCATCTAAGCCCCCCAATGGATGATTGGCCACTATAATGTAGCGCCCTTTTTCGGGTAGGTGCTCTATGCCTTTTACCGGAATATTTAAATCAAAATATTCGACCATGGCCTGGGTAAAATCTAAACCGAAATCGTTTCGGTGGTCATATAAAAAGTCGTTGATCTCTTTCTGATGAATGATCTTTTTTAAGTAGCGAAGAATGAAGCCGGGAAGAGCATTGGCCAGACGCTGGCTTTTTGATGCTATGACCCTGTCCAGATCAATAAAGTGCCTGTCTGTTATCTTCTCTAATGATTGTCCCATTTTCCTCTTTGTTGTTTCCGTTTGCAAATTTAATCATTCTGACAACAGTTTGAAAGTATTATATGTATTGCTATGCTTAATATCCGGAGAATAAAATAATTAAATTTATTTGTCAGGATGAGTTTTGGTGTTCTTCAGGGAAGAGAATACTGGTGTAGGGGCTGTGTCTGTCCGTATTTTTTTAACAGTACTGCTTTTTGATAACCTTCTGTTTTGCCTTTTATTCGCGACTTTACGTAAATCTGTGGTTTTGAAGTGTGAAAAGTTATCAACAATGTGGGAAAAAGTGGGAAATAGTGGTAAAAATTGTATTATATTTACCTCAGAAAAATGACTGATTATTATGAGCAACCTCATTGGCGAATATTATTGTAAGTTAGATGCTAAGGGAAGGATTATGCTTCCTTCAGCATTGAAGAAGCAATTACCGCCTGAGGCAAATATGCAATTTGTTGTGAATCGGGGTTTTGAAAAGTGTATGGCCTTGTATCCTCGAAATCATTGGGATACTTTGGCGCGCGATATCAACAAATTGAATCGGTTTAACAAAAAGAACCGTGATTTTCAGCGCTACTTTTTTCGTGGAGCCACCACCTTATCGATGGATGGGGCAGGACGCGTGTTATTGCCAAAGGGTTTGATGAATTATGCAGGGATTGCACACGAGGTAGTGTTGTTTGCTTATGGTGATCATGTGGAGATCTGGGATAAAACAACTTACGAAAACCTATTGACCGATGAGCCGGAAGATTTTGCTAATCTGGCTGAAGAGGTTATGGGAGATAAGGAGCATGCTCCAAATGACTCAGATGTATCATAGACCGGTTTTGCTGGAAGAAAGTGTCTCCGGGCTGAATATTCAACCCGGAAAAACATATGTGGATGTCACCTTTGGAGGAGGAGGACATTCAAAAAAGATCCTTGACATGTTGGCAGGAGGCCGCCTGATTGCTTTCGATCAGGATGAGCAGGCTCTGGCTAATCGTATTGATGATGAGCGGCTGATTCTTGTTAAAGGGAATTTTAAGTATCTCAAAAATTACTTAAAATACTATCAGGCTTATCCTTGTGATGGAATACTGGCTGATTTGGGTATTTCGTCTCATCAGATTGACAGGGCTGAGCGGGGGTTTTCAACCCGCTTTGATGGTCCTTTGGATTTTAGAATGAACAGGGAGCATGACTTTAGCGGGAAGCAGTTGCTGAATGAATATTCTGACGATCAGTTAAAAAGAGTATTTTTTCATTATGGTGAAATTAAAAATGCTACTGCTTTAGCCCGGATGATCGTTAAATACAGAAAGCAGAAGCAACTGGAAACCATAGGGCAGCTAAAGAGTATATTGGAACCCTTTGCTCCCCGGGGGGTAGAGTACAAGTATTTTGCTAAAGTATTTCAGGCTATTCGTATTGAAGTTAATCAGGAGATGGAGGCGTTGGAGCAGTTTTTAGCTGCTGTTCCGGATGCTTTGAAGCCTGGTGGGCGCTTATCCGTGATAGCTTATCATTCGCTGGAGGACCGTGCTGTTAAGAATTTTATTAAAGCCGGAAATTTACAAGGTCAGCTACAAAAGGATTTTTACGGAAATGTTCAACGACCGCTGGAGCCTCTTTATCGTAAGGTGATAAAGCCAACTGAAAAGGAAATTGCTGAAAATCCCAGAGCGCGCAGTGCGAAATTGCGTATAGCGCAAAAAGTGGAATGTCATGAGCAAAAATAAAGTAAAAAACGAGCATAAGAAGAAGCAGAGCAGCAAGAAAGATAGCGGAAAACGCCGTCAGCGACTGTTGAATTCTGCTGTTGGGCATTATCTGCAATCGCTGCTGGATGGCTCGGTGTTTACTTCAGAAAAATACCGGGTTTCTATGCCTTATGTGTTCTTGCTGACAATGCTTGCACTTATTTATATAGGGAATAATTATCATGCACAGCAAAAAGTCAGGGCATTGAACAGGCTGGAACGAGAGACCAAGGAGTTGCGCTTTGAGTACAGGTCGATCAACTCAAGGTTAATGTATGAAAGCAAACAATCGGAAGTGGCTGAAAAGTTGAAGGATTCCGGGATAGAAGAATCTAAGACGCCACCGAAAAAAATAATTGCTAATAAGCACACCCAGGAATAATGGAAGATGATCGCAAGCAAATATTGATGCGGGTCTATATCCTGTATTTTCTGCTACTGTTAGCGGGTTTAGCTATTGTAGGGAAGATCGTTTATTTGCAGGTGGTGGAAGGAGAGCATCTGCGGGAGGAAGCACGGCAGTCTACCATGGAGTTTAGGAATATTGAAGCCGTTAGAGGCTCTATTCATGATGCTAATGGTCGCCTTCTGGCTACTTCTGTTCCTATTTTTGATTTGCGGATGGATGTTGCTTCTCCATTAATCAGCGAAAAGCTTTTTAAGGCCAGGATCGATTCGTTGGCAGAAGGAATGGCCGCCATTTTTCCGGGGCGTGAAGCCTATACGATCAAGGCTGAACTCAGGCAAGCGCGGCGTAAAGGGAATCGCTATTTTTTATTGCAGCGGGATGTTACTTACGATCAGCTAAAAAAAGTAAGGGAATTGCCTTTGTTTCGACGGGGAAAGTACAAAGGAGGATTAATTGTGATTTCCAATAATCAACGAGAAAAGCCTTTTCGTGAACTCGCCTCCAGAACGATAGGATACTCCAGAAATGAATATCGGGTTGGGCTGGAAGGAGCTTATCATGATGTGCTTAAGGGAGAAAGCGGAAAGCAGCTTATGCAGCGTGTCGCTAAAAATGTCTGGATACCAGTTGACCAAAACAACCTGGTTGAACCCAGAAATGGATATGATATCATCACTACCCTGGATGTTAGTATTCAGGATGTAGCTCAAAGTGCTTTAAAAGAAAGCCTGGAAAGGCATAAAGCGGATCATGGGTCTGCTATTTTGATGGAAGTGGCAACCGGCGAAATACGCGCTATTGCCAATCTGAAAAGAGATAAGGATACAGAGACCTACCACGAGTCGTATAATTATGCCATTGGGGAAAGTACCGAGCCCGGCTCTACGTTTAAAATCGCTTCGCTTATGGTAGGCCTGGAGGATGGTAAGTTTGATGTTGATGAACAGGTAGATACCGAAGGTGGTATGACGACATTTTATGGACAGAAAATGATCGATTCGCATGAAGGTGGATTTGGAGAAATTTCTTTGGCCCGTTCGCTCGAGGTTTCTTCTAATGTCGGGATTTCCAAGTTGGTTTATAAGGCATATGCTTCCGAACCGGAAAAATTTGTCGAAGGGCTCAAAAAGCTGGGCCTTACCGAAAAGTTGAATATAGAGATCCCTGGGGAAGCCAAACCAATAATTAAAAACCCCAAAAGTGCGTCATGGTCGAAAGTGACTTTGCCCTGGATGTCTATTGGTTATGAAGTTGAACTTACACCCATGCAGATATTGAGCTTTTACAATACGATAGCTAACAACGGTAAAATGATGAAGCCTATGTTTGTCAGAGAGATTAAATCTGCCGGAAAGACTATTAAAACCAATGATCCGGTTGTACTCAATGATGCTGTTGCTTCTGCTGAAACAATAGCAAAAGCACGAAAAATGCTGGAAGGTGTTGTAGAAGATGGTACTGCAAAAAATTTGTTCAACACCGTTTATAATATTGCCGGAAAAACGGGAACAGCTCAAATAGCCAAAGATAGTGAGGGATATGAAAACTCCGGATATAAAGCCTCCTTTGTCGGCTATTTCCCTGCGGATAATCCCAAATATTCTTGCATTGTCGTTATTAATAACCCTACAACCGGCAGCTACTACGGGAGTTCTGTGGCTGCACCTGTATTCAAAGAAATTGCTGACAGGGTTTATGCAACTCAAATGGACATTCATGAGGACTCTGTTCATCAAACCAATGATTTTAATGCGCAGTTGCTGGCAGGCTATGCTAAGGATTACTATGATATTCTTGATATTTTGAATTTTAATCTTCAAATAGAAAAGGATGCTTTATATGTATACTACGATGCTGCTTCTACTGGCCAGCAGTTACGAGCCCATGAAATGGCATCGGGTGTAGTTCCTGATGTTCGGGGAATGGGTGTTCGTGACGCCTGTTATATCTTGAGGAAGAAAGGGTTAAGGGTGAATTTTTCTGGCAGGGGCCGGGTGGTTACCCAGTCTGTCGCTCCGGGAACAAAGGTAACCCGGGGAAGGGAAATCAATTTGAAATTGAAAGTATGAGCAAGCGATTAAGAGACATATTAGCTACGACCGATGTCATAGAACTTAAAGGGCTGTCTGATTTGGACATTCATAACATCGTGTTTGATTCCCGCAAGGTATCCGGGGGCGATATTTTTGTCGCTGTTTCCGGTACGCAGACTGATGGACACCAGTATATTGACCAGGCTATTGCGCAAGGTGCTGTGGCCGTTGTGGCTGAGAAAGCCATCGATAGTAAGAGTGTGACCTGTGTTCAGGTAACGAATAGTAGAATAGCGTTGGCTTCAATGGCTGCTGCTTATTATGATTTCCCTTCCAGCCAACTAAAGCTTGTTGGTATTACCGGAACTAATGGAAAGACGACTACGGTAACTTTACTTTACCGCTTGTTTAAGGCGATGGGTTATAAAGTTGGTTTGCTGTCAACCGTACGTGCTTATATTGATGAGCGCACGCTGGATGCCACACATACTACGCCTGATCCTTTGACGATCAATAGCCTTTTGAATGAAATGGTGGAGGCCGGTTGTCAGTATGCCTTTATGGAAGTCAGCTCTCATGCCATAGACCAGCAACGGGTGCTGAATCTTGAGTTTGACGTGGCTATCTTTTCCAATATTACACACGATCATCTCGACTATCATAACACTTTTGAGTCCTATATTAAAGCAAAAAAGAAATGGTTTGATGAGCTTCCTGCTCAGGCTCATGCTATAATAAATCTGGATGATCGTAATGCTTTGGTGATGACACAGAATTGCAGCGCACAGGTGAGTGGTTATGCGCTGAAAAAGCCGGCGAAGTTTAAGGGAAAGCTTATCTCTAATAGCTTTGAAGGATTACATATGAGTATTGACGGACAGGAGTTTTGGAGCTGTCTCACCGGCGAGTTTAATGCGTATAATCTGATGGCTGTTTATGCTGCCGCCCGCACATTGGGAGAATCCAAACAGCAGACTCTGACGCTGCTGAGTGGATTGAAGCCGGCTGAAGGACGTTTTGATATTGTCCGAAGCGGGGATGGCAGATTTGCCGTGATTGATTATGCTCATACTCCCGATGCACTGGAAAATGTGCTGAAAACGATAAGCCAGGCCAGAAATAAACAGCAACAGATTATTACAGTTGTCGGAGCCGGAGGCGATCGGGATAAAACCAAAAGACCGCTGATGGCTAAACTGGCTGTCGAATATAGCAATAAAGTGATACTGACTTCTGATAATCCACGTTCTGAGGACCCTCAACAAATTTTAGAGGATATGAAACAAGGCGTGTCTGAACCAGAGGCTATGAAGGTAGTGGAAATTGTTGACCGCAAACAGGCAATTCAAACAGCTTGTATGATGGCTTCTGGTAAGGATATTATCCTGGTTGCAGGCAAAGGGCATGAAACCTATCAGGAAATTAATGGTGTACGTCACCATTTTGATGACAAAGAAATTATTGAATGGATTTTTCAAACAGCATAAACTATAATTGAATGTTCTATTATTTGTTTGATTATTTAGATACAGCAATGGACTTCCCGGGTGCAGGAGTGTTTCAGTACATTTCTTTTCGGGCAGCCGCTTCAGTTATTACCTCGCTGGTTATCACCATGCTTTTTGGTAAACGCCTGATCAATTATCTGAGGAAAAAGCAGGTGGGTGAGTCGGTGCGTAATCTCGGACTGGAAGGGCAAATTGAAAAACAGGGTACACCTACCATGGGTGGATTAATTATTCTTGGAGCTATTTTAATCCCCACATTCTTATTTGCCCGCCTTGATAATGTGTATATTCAATTGATGTTATTCACTACTATCTGGCTTGGTGCCATCGGCTTTTTGGATGACTATATCAAAGTGTTTAAAAAGGATAAAAAGGGGTTGGCCGGCAAATTCAAAGTTTTAGGACAGGTCGTGCTTGGAATTGTCGTTGGTCTCACCATGTATTTTAGCGAGGATATCAAAATCAGGGAAAAAGTTCCGCATCAGGAAATCGAGGAAATTGCCGAAAGCCATGATGGGGAGGTTAATGTGACTCAGATTTATGAAAAGGAGAGCGTTAAATCTACTAAAACGACGATCCCTTTTGTCAAAAATAATGAGCTAGATTATGCTCTTTTGATTGCCTGGATTGGAAAGGGAGCCAAAGATTATGCCTGGATTATTTTTATTCCTATTGTAATACTGATTATCACAGCCGTATCGAATGGCGCTAACCTTACCGACGGCCTGGATGGGTTAGCTACAAGTAGTTCTGCTGTCGTAGGCGGGACATTGGGCATTTTGGCCTGGGTGTCGGGCAATATCATTTTTGCTGACTATCTTAATATCATGTATTTGCCTGATACCGGCGAGCTCACCATCTTTATCAGTGCTTTTGTCGGAGCTACCATTGGGTTTTTATGGTACAATGCCTATCCGGCTCAGGTATTTATGGGCGATACTGGTAGCCTCGCTATCGGTGGAATAATCGCAGTTTTCGCCATCCTAATTCGTAAGGAACTCCTGATTCCGATTTTGTGCGGAATCTTTCTGATAGAAAATCTCTCGGTAATGATGCAAGTGGCCTATTTCAAGTATTCTAAAAAGCGATATGGGGTAGGGAAACGCATCTTTTTAATGGCGCCTTTACATCATCATTATCAAAAAAAGGGATACCATGAGGCCAAAATCGTGATTCGATTCTTTATCGTCGGGATTATGCTGGCGGTATTAACGATCATAACTTTAAAGCTAAGGTGATGAATTCGCTCATTGGCATATTAGGAGGTGCTGAGTCGGGTGTGGGAGCAGCCGTTTTGGCTAAAGTAAAAGGATACCGGGTGTGGCTGAGCGATAAAGGCCGGATTCGCGATCAATACAAACAAGTTCTTAAACATTATGGAGTTGATTTTGAGGAGGGAGGACATCGTGGCAGTTTGCTATTGCAGGCTGATGTAGTGGTGAAAAGCCCGGGAATTCCTGATCGGGTGGATATCGTACAGCAGTTACGCAAAAATGGGATTCCGGTGATTTCTGACATTGAATGGGCCGATCGCTTTACTTCTGCTAAAACAATTGCGATAACCGGAAGTAATGGCAAAACCACGACTACGAAATTGATCGGATATATCCTTCAGAGCGCTGGAGCAAATGTGGTTGTGGCCGGGAATATCGGCGAAAGTTATGCTAAAGTCCTTGCCGGGCGGGAGCCTGAGATTGCAGTAATCGAGATTAGCAGCTTTCAGCTTGATGGAATACAGCGGTTTAAGCCTCATATTGCTATTCTTACTACAATTACCCCGGATCATCTTGATCGGTATAATAATAATTTTCAGCACTATGTGGATGCTAAGCTCCGAATTATTCAAAATCAAACTCCAGCGGATTATCTGATCTATAATGCCGATGATCCGGTGATTATAACGGAATTAAAGAAAAGAAATCCGAAGATGCAATTATTGCCCTTTAGCTTGAAGAATAAAAAATATGAGCAGGGAGCATTTATCAATGAACATAATGAAGTCGTCATAAACATAAAAAACAGCAACATAACCATGACATTAGAAGAATTAGCATTACAGGGAAAGCACAATACTTACAACTCCATGGCCGGAGGGATAGCTTCCAAATTATTGGAAATAAGAAAAGATACGATTCAAAAGTGTCTTTCTGATTTTCAGAATGTCGAACATCGTTTGGAACAGGTAGGTACAGTGCATGGAATTCATTTTATTAATGATTCCAAGGCTACCAATGTCAATTCCACCTGGTATGCATTGGAAAGCATGACAGGGCAGGTAATATGGATAGCCGGAGGAATTGATAAAGGAAACGATTACGACATGCTTAAAGACCTGGTTAAAGAAAAGGTAAAAGGCATTGTTTGTATGGGTCTGAATAATGAAAAAATATGGAATGCCTTTGGCAATGAGGTTAAGAGCATGGTGGATGCCTATTCTGCCGGGCAGGCTGTCCAGGCTGCTTATTCCATGGCTAAACCTGGCGATACCATTTTGTTGTCGCCGGCTTGTGCCAGCTTCGATTTATTCGAAAATTTTGAGGATAGAGGAATTCAGTTTAAAAAGGCGGTCAGAGAATTATAAATCATAAAATCAGAAACAGATGAACCTAAAATTCTCAGAATCTTTTCAAGGCGACCGGGTTATTTGGATTATGGCCGTTTTTCTGGCTGTATTTTCCTTGCTGGCTGTATACAGCTCTACCGGTACCCTTGCCTTTAAAGAACAGGCTGGGAATACTGAATATTATATGATCAAACACCTGGGGATTTTGCTTTCTGGTTTTTTGGTGATGTATCTTGCGCATCTGGTGCCTTACTGGTATTATTCTAAAATTTCTCAATTGTTGCTGTTGATTGCAATTCCGTTATTGTTACTGACCTTAGTATCCGGAACCAGTATTAATCAGGCAAGCCGCTGGCTTACTGTGCCAGGAATTGGATTGACATTCCAGACTTCGGATTTTGCCAAATTGGTTTTGGTGATTTTTGTAGCCCGGCAATTAACAAAAAGCCAGGAAAAGATCGGGGATTGGAAAACCGGAATACGACCGATTTTAATCCCTGTTATTATAGTGACAGTGCTAATCTTGCCTGCTAATTTTTCTACCGCTGCGGTGATTTTTTCTACTGCATTGGTTATTATGTTTATTGGTCGTATCAGTCTGAAGTATATTGGAATGGTTGTAGGGGCCGGGGTTCTGTTGTTATTGTTTATGTTGCTACTGGCTACCGCTATGCCAAAAATTTTGCCCCGGATGGATACCTGGACAGCACGGATAGAATCCTTCAGAAATGATTCGCAGGAGCCGTATCAGGTCAAACAGTCTAAAATTGCAGTAGCAACCGGAGGTTTTTTTGGAAAGATGCCAGGTAAAAGTATACAGCGCAATTATTTGCCTCACCCTTATTCAGACTTTATTTTTGCTATTATTGTCGAGGAGTATGGCCTTCTTGGCGGATCGGCATTGGTGTTATTCTATATGATTCTGTTATTCAGGGGTGTGCGATTGGCAAATAAGGCGCCGGGTACTTTTGGGGCTTTTCTGGCCATCGGTTTGTCATTTAGTATTGTTTTTCAGGCGTTAATAAATATGGGTGTGGCTGTTAATCTTTTGCCTGTCACGGGTCAGCCGTTGCCTATGGTAAGCATGGGTGGAACATCTATTTGGTTTTCCAGTTTGACGATTGGGATAATTTTAAGTGTCAGTAGAGCAACGGAAAAAGAAACTGAAGATAAAAATCAAAATGCAAAACAAACGAGCTAATATTAAAATTATCATTAGCGGTGGTGGCACAGGAGGGCATGTGTTTCCGGCCATAGCTATTGCCAGGGCATTGGAACAAAAACTGCCTCATGTGGAATTTTTGTTTGTGGGTGCTAAGGGACGCATGGAAATGGAAAAAGTGCCTGCTGCTGGTTATCGTATTGAAGGCTTAAATATCTCGGGCTTTCAACGGCGGCTCACATGGAAAAATCTGATGTTTCCCTTTAAGCTATTTTTAAGTCTTCGAAAGGCGAGGACCCTGATACGGGCCTTTCAGCCTGATATTGTTATTGGTGTCGGCGGCTATGCCAGCGGCCCTGTCCTTAGAGTTGCCTCCCGCAAAGGGATTCCTACCCTTATTCAGGAACAAAATTCGTTTCCCGGTATCACTAATCGTATTTTGGCCCGTTCTGTGGACAGAATTTGTGTGGCTTACGATAAGATGGACAGGTTTTTCCCAAAAGAGAAAATCTATCTTACGGGAAACCCTGTGCGTCATGAAGTTATAGAGGCACCAGTAGAACCTGCAAGGGCCAGGGAGTTTTTTAAGCTTGCCCCGGATAAGAAGACGGTGTTGGTTGTAGGGGGTAGCCTGGGTGCTTTGTCAGTAAATAAAGGGATACAGCATGCCATGAAGCGTATCATTGAGCAGGATATTCAACTTATTTGGCAAACAGGAAAATCTTTTTTTGAGCAAGCCCGCCACAGCGTGAGCGAACAGGGCGGTCAGCAGGTTTTTGTTAGCGAATTTATTCATCGTATGGATATGGCTTATGCTGCTGCTGACCTGGTGGTTTCCAGGGCCGGGGCTATCGCTATTTCTGAAATCCAGGCTGTGAAAAAGCCTGCTATACTTGTGCCATCACCCAATGTGGCTGAAGATCACCAGACCAAAAATGCTATGGCCCTGGTGAACTATCATGCTGCTATTCTGGTAAAGGACGAGCAAGCTCCCGCTCACCTTGGAGATGCTATTTTGGACACCTTGAATAATGAACAGGAACTAATAAAATTACATAGCAATATTGCACGATTGGCGAAGCAGGATGCTGCTGATTCTATCGCCAGTGTTATTATTGATATGATAAAATAACATGGATTATAAAACAATACATAGCGTTTATTTCGTCGGCATTGGTGGCATTGGGATGAGTGCTCTCGCCCGGTTCTTCCACCAGCAGGGTGCTTCTGTGGGTGGTTATGACCGCACGCGCACCAGGCTGACCCAAACCCTGGAAAGGGAGGGAATCTTAATTCATTATGATGAGGATCCAAAAAAAGTGCGGGAGGATGCCGATGTGTATGTCTATACGCCGGCAATTCCACAGGATCATCCTGTCATGGCTAAAATACGGGCGAAGGGGTGGCCATTGTATAAGCGTGCCGAAGTATTGGGATTATTATCACGTCATTTTAAAACCATCGCTGTTGCCGGAACCCATGGGAAGACTACTGTTTCTTCCATGATAACGCATCTGATGCGTGAAGCCCGGATAAAGGTAAATGCCTTTATAGGCGGGATCGCTGTTAATCTGGGTTCTAACTTTGTTTTTGATCCAGATGCTGAATGGCTGGTGGTGGAAGCTGATGAATATGACCGCTCCTTTTTGCATTTGCATCCTGATATTGCTGTCGTAACAGCTGTTGATGCTGACCATCTGGATATATACGGCTCCGCTGAATCCCTGATAAACAGCTTTGAGGAGTTTCTGCGTCAGATTCGTCCCCAGGGACAGTTATTGATGCACCGGCGCCTTACTCTTCAATGCCCGGATCATGTGCTATGCCAAACATACGGGATTGGTGATACAGCCGATTTCAGAGCCGGTCAGCCCGATGTCTGGCAACGGCAAATGCGGTTTTCTTTTTATTTTCACAACACTCAGCTCGACGACCTTAGGATGTCTCTGCCAGGGGGCTATAATGTTGAAAATGCATTGGCTGCCTTTGCCGTTGCCCTTAAAGCCGGGGCATCGGTGCAGGCACTTCAAAAAGGCTTGCTATCATTCCGGGGTGTTGAACGTCGCTTCGATATCAAAGTAAACCGCGAAGAGGCTGTTTATGTGGATGACTATGCGCATCATCCTGAGGAGTTAAAAGCCGTGATAACAGCAGCGAAAGCTTTTTTCCCCGGCAAAAAGCTTGTGGCTGTATTTCAGCCACATCTCTATTCCAGAACACGCGATTTTGCTGATGAATTTGCGAAAAGTCTGGAGTTACTTGATGAACTGATATTGCTGGATATCTACCCGGCACGCGAAAAGCCTGTTCCCGGCGTGTCTTCCTTTATGCTGGCACAAAGAATGCAGCATACACCGGTGAAAGTATTGTCAAAACAACAAGTGCTGACCTACGTCCGCGAGAAAAAACCATCATTATTTATGACACTGGGGGCAGGGGATATTGATGAATTAGTAGATCCAATCTTGCAAATGATGAAAAAACAATGAAAAAGCAGACCTACCATAAAGTATATTGGGTGGTGATGATACCACTATTGATTACATTGTTGAGTTTTGTTGCCCGAAGCAATAAAAAGATGCAATGTCAAAACTTTGAGGTAGAATTGCATAATGCCACGGGCAATGACCTGATTACAGTACAGGATATAAAAACCCAGGTGCTGCAAAAGACAGATACTCTTGCCGGACAAAATATTAAGGACATCAGGGAAGACTTGATAGAAGCTGAGATCGAGCGCAATGCGTATGTAAAAAAGGCTGAAGTTTATTCAACCATCGACGGCAAGGTTGTAGCTGAAGTTATTCAGCATGAGCCTGTTATTTATCTTGTTGGACAGGAAGGCCAGCGTGTGTATCTGGCTATTGACGGTTTTATAATGCCGGATAATCCTTCCAGCCCTTTGCGCCTGCCTGTTGGCACCGGGATGTTTTCATTGGTTCATCTTGAGCCCCAGCTTCATGATTATCATGTCGATAGCCTAAAGGATAGACGCTTAAAAGAATTTCAGTATATAGGAAAAACGATATACCAGGATGCCTTGTTTCGTGCAGCTGTAGAGCAAGTGTACTTAAATGAAGAAGGGGAATATGAAATGATTACCAAGTTGGGGCATCATAGTGTTTTGCTCGGAGATACTACGCGTTTAAAAGAGAAGCTAAAAAAGCTGGAAGTATTTTATCAGAATGCCCAGTCGAGGGGAGGGTGGGATAGATATAAGCGATTAAATTTGAAATATAAACATCAGGTAATAGGTGAAAAAAAATAAAACTATACAGATATGAATTCTTCAGAAATTGTAGTAGGACTTGATATTGGAACAACTAAGATCGCAGCTATAGTAGGGCGGCGGAATGAACTCGGTAAAATTGAAATTTTAGGATCGGGGAAAACAGAATCCATCGGCGTTAACCGGGGTGTAGTCTCCAATATTGAAAAAACCGTAAATTCGATAACTCGTGCAATCAAAGAGGCCGAGGATAAGTCACAGGTAGATATTAAATACGTTAATGTGGGGATTGCGGGGCAACATATCAAGAGTTTGCAACAACGCGGCAGTATTATGCGCAACTCATATGAAGATGAGATCAGCCAGGAGGACATAAATAATTTGGTTGACAATATGTACAAGCTGGTGATGCAGCCTGGAGAAGAGATTATTGATGTGATACCCCAGGAGTTTATTGTGGATGATGAGGCTGGAATAAAGGAACCCATTGGTATGGCGGGAGTAAAGCTGGAAGCGAATTTTCATATTATCACGGGTCAGATTGCTGCGGCTAAAAACATCAACCGCTGTGTTACCAAAGCCGGAATGCATGTTGATGACTTGATTCTGGAGCCATTGGCTTCTGCTGATGCTGTGTTGAGTGAAGAGGAAAAGGAAGCGGGCGTGGTGTTAGTTGATATTGGTGGCGGGACTACCGATATTGCCATCTTTCAGGATGGAATTATCCGGCACTCTGCTGTAATTCCTTTGGGTGGGAGCATAGTAACCGAGGATATCAAGGAAGGTTGCTCTATCATTAAAAATCAGGCGGAAGCCCTGAAGATAAAATTCGGGTCTACCTTATCGGATAAAAACAAGGATGAAGAAGTGATCTCAATACCCGGACTGCGTGGCAGGCCGCCCAAGGAAATTACCTTAAAGAACCTGGCCAGTATCATACAGG
Source organism: Bacteroidota bacterium (assembly GCA_051748205.1). GTDB lineage: Bacteria > Bacteroidota > Bacteroidia > Bacteroidales > PWNQ01 > PWNQ01. Next base: position 32,238 of record JBNJHE010000013.1, read on the forward strand.
CGAGGATGGAAGAAATTCTCGAGCATGTGTATTACGAAGTAAAAAATTCGGGCTATGAGAAAAAAATGATCGCCGGCATGGTGATTACTGGTGGTGGTGCTCAGCTTAAGCATATTGCACAACTGGCCGAATTTAAAACAGGCTTTGATACCCGAATTGGATATCCTAACGAACACCTGGCCAGTAGTGTGCCCGAAGAAATTACCAGCCCGCAATATTCAACGGGTGTAGGTTTGGTTATACAAGGATTAAAACGGCTGGACAAACAAATTGAAAGTCAAAAATCAGGGAAAGATAGTAGTCGCAGAGGAAGTAACTTTTTTGATAGTATTTTCAAAAAGGGGAAAAACTTTTTTGATGATGATGCGATGAAATAAGAGATATTAACAATAAAGCGTGTAATTCTGTTGATAAAAAGCGGCCATAGGAATACATTTCAAGCAAGTTCATTTGTACTTTTAACAATTAAACAGGACTGTCAATTATGATAAAATTTGATTTACCAAAAGAGCAATCATCAATCATTAAAGTGTTAGGCGTTGGAGGCGGTGGAAGCAACGCAGTCAATCATATGTATCATCAGGGTATCAAGGATGTAGACTTTATGGTTTGCAATACCGATGCGCAGGCCTTAGAAGATAGTCCGGTTCCTACAAAGATACAACTTGGCGGTAAGCTTACCGAAGGTCGTGGTGCCGGGTCATTACCAGAAGTTGGCCGTAAGGCGACAATGGAAAGCCTGGATGATATTGATGCAGCGTTGGAAAAAAATACAAAGATGTTGTTTATTACTGCCGGCATGGGAGGTGGTACAGGTACCGGTGGTGCTCCTGTGATTGCCGCCAAAGCCAGAGAAATGGGTATCCTTACCGTTAGTATTGTGACTGTCCCGTTCTCTTTCGAAGGCAGAAAACGACGGCAACAGGCTGAAGAAGGTGTTCGCGAATTGAAAGAAAATGTCGACAGCCTTTTGATTGTTTCTAATGATAAGCTTAGAGAACTTTATGGCAACCTGAAATTGACGGAAGCTTTTTCCAAAGCGGATGATATACTTGCTGTGGCAGCAAAAGGAATCTCTGAACTTATTACTGATACAGGCCATATTAATGTGGACTTTGAAGATGTAAAAACGGTGATGCAAGATAGTGGAGTGGCCATTATGGGTATGGGTGTGGCTGCCGGCGAAGACCGCGCCATCAAAGCTATCGAAATGGCTCTTTCTTCTCCCTTGCTTAATGATAATCATATCAAAGGAGCTAAAGATATTCTTCTTTATATCGCCAGCGGACAAGATGCTGAAGTGCAGATGGACGAAGTGTCTGAAATCACAGACTATATACAGGATGAATCCGGCTCTACTGCGGAGATTATCTGGGGTAACGGTATAGATGAAAACCTGGGCGATAAAATTGCGGTTACCGTTGTGGCTACAGGATTCCAATCCAACGGCTTGGAGGCTACTGCTCCTGGCGACTTCAAAAAGCCAGTGGTCCATAAGTTGAATGAAGATGCGGCTAAAGCTAAGCAAGCAAACAAACAAGCAGATAGCAACGAGGTGGAGTTGTTTAATGATCAAAAAAGTATGGCGGAAGAGGAATCTTTATCTCCTCCGGATGAATTTGGCTTTCGCATAAAAAGAACAACACCAAAACCGGAGGCCGATGAAAACAGCCAAAGCCATACGATCACTGACTATCAGCAGGAGCCTGCGGCTCAGAGCCATGCCGCAATGGAACCACAATATGCTGATACTACTGAAACCAAAAAGTTTGACTCAAGCGAACGCATCCAGAAAATGAGGGAACTAAACAATAAAATCAAGACACAAAAAGGCCTGGAAGAAGCTGAAAGTATTCCTGCTTTTGTTCGCCGTAAAGTGCGCTTAAAACAACATACCCTCTCATCCGATTCTGATATCTCTCGTTATACACTTGGGGATGATGATGATGTGGACCTGGATAAAGGAAACTCTTTTTTGCATGATAATGTAGACTAAATTTTACGTTTATGTCATTGGAAAAAAAAATTAATGAAGATATTAAAGCCGCCATGTTGGCCAGGGATAAAGGAACACTGGAGGCTCTGCGCTCAATTAAGTCAGCCCTGTTGATGGCAAAGACAGGGAAAGATTCTACATCTACGGGCGAAATTCCTGAAAAGGTGGAAATGCAGCTACTGCAACAACAAGCCAAGCAACGAAAAGAATCGGCTGAGATGTATAAGCAACAGGGCAGGGAAGACCTGGCTAAAGATGAGCTGTTTCAGCTTGATATCATTGAGCGTTATCTGCCCCGGCAAATGGGGGATGATGAATTGCGCACTGCTGTGCAGTCTATAATTGACGAAACCGGCGCAGCTTCGGTTAAAGAGATGGGGAAAGTAATGGGTGTTGCCTCCAAAAAACTGGCCGGAAAGGCTGACAATAAAAGGATTTCTGAAGTAGTGAAAGCCCTGCTTACCTGATTCTTCAGCTCAGCGGCTTTCTTCTCATTGGGCCGGTTAACAATAACTTATGCCGATTCCACTCCGGGTTTTCCGTGGCAGTGTTTGTATTTCTTACCACTACCGCATGGGCAGGGGTCGTTGCGCCCTACTTTCTTTTCTACTTTTCTGGGCTGTGTCGTTTCTTTTTGTGAGGTTTGCTGCTTAGCCACTTCTCCCATATCGGTACGGCTGGTTTTTAAATTGCTTAAATCGGTACCCTTGGGCAAACTGGCTTCCTGTAAAATCTCGCGATGATCTTGTTTCTCTTCCTGCTCAGGAAGATGCGCGCGTAACAAAAAGGAAATGATCTCTTTGTTGACTTTTGAAAGCATGGCTTTAAATAATCCATACGATTCAAATTTATAGATCAACAGTGGATCTTTTTGTTCGTAGGTAGCATTTTGTACCGACTGTTTCAGTTCGTCCATTTCGCGCAGGTGTTCTTTCCATGCGTTGTCAATCGATTTCATGGAAACACCTTTTTCTATTGAAGTAATCACGCTTTTGCCTTCGCTTTGGTAGGCATCCTCCATGTCTGCAACAATTTGCATTGTTTGTGCGCCATCAGAAATGGGGATGGCTATATTTTTATAGGATACGGAAGGGTCTTTATACACCGAGCGGATAACAGGATAGGTTATTTTGGCAAGGTTGGCGAACTTTTCCTGATAGTTTTGATACGCCAGGTCATAAACTTTTTCAATCATTTCTTCGGCTTTTGCCGCGAGAAATTCTTTTTCATCAAAGGGGATTTCAATAGCCAATTGAGAGAAGAGCTCCATTTTAAGTCCTTGATAATCCTGTGCATCCTGATAATCGCGTACCATATTGTCGGTGATATCATAGATCATATTGGCAATATCGATCGATAGGCGTTCCCCAAAGAGTGCATGGCGGCGTTTTTGGTAAATAACTTCGCGTTGTGCGTTCATCACGTCGTCGTATTCGAGCAGGCGTTTACGAATTCCAAAGTTATTTTCTTCTACTTTACGCTGGGCACGTTCGATAGAATTGGTAATCATTTTGTGTTGAATCACTTCGCCTTTTTCATATCCCAGGCGGTCCATAACTTTGGATATGCGTTCCGAGCCAAAGAGGCGCATCAGGTCATCTTCCAGGGAGACAAAGAACTGTGATGAGCCGGGGTCGCCCTGTCGGCCGGCACGACCTCGCAGCTGTCGGTCAACACGTCGTGAGTCGTGGCGTTCTGTTCCTATAATGGCCAGTCCTCCTGCTTCAATAACGCCTTTGCCCAATTTGATGTCAGTACCACGCCCTGCCATATTGGTGGCGATAGTTACATTGCCGGGTTGTCCGGCTTCTGCAACAACCTGGGCTTCTCTTTGGTGTAGTTTGGCATTTAATACGTTATGCTTGATGCGCATGCGGTTTAGCATGCGGGAGAGCAATTCGGATATTTCCACCGAAGTTGTCCCTACCAATACAGGGCGTCCGGCTTTTACATATTGTTCTATTACCTCAATGACCGCATTGTACTTCTCCGTTTTTGTCTTATACACCAGGTCCTGATAATCTTTCCGGACTACCGGCTTGTTGGTTGGGATGACCACCACATCAAGTTCATAAATATCAAAAAACTCTCCGGCTTCCGTTTCTGCCGTTCCTGTCATACCGGATAACTTATGATACATGCGAAAATAGTTTTGCAGTGTAACTGTAGCATAAGTTTGGG